>NZ_VPBF01000001.1:0-231639 GCF_013418865.1 Acinetobacter sp. YH12117 | reverse complement strand
GCCACATCTCCGACAGACTAGGCCAGCATCATTGGTCTCTTCAAATAATTTAACCCATACGAGTCTTTGTTGAATTTCTCTGTTCATAGACACCAATTATATTGAAATGATGTCTATGAATCACACATCTTAATACTGAATTCGACATATTTTAAAAGCGTCCAACCGGGCGCTTTTTTTGTAGCAAAAAATCTTTGCTGCTTTTATCGACATTTTGTTCAATTCATGGCTTAATCTTGGCTAATAATAAAACCCGGAAGGGCTGAAGTGCCGAATTTTCTTTACAATTCTGAACTTAAGTCTAATTCCGACATTTCAAAAACTTTATACACTGTAGGTTATATATTTCGCGTAATGATAATGTCACATCCTAAGATTATTTTATTTTTAAATAGCAATATTTATTTAATAAAAAATGATCACTATTTAGCAATGTGATAATACTATTCAGCCAAATATAAATCGGTATACTAGAATCTCTTGTATAAAAAGTAGCAATATCAGGAAAGACAATGACTGCACGTATTCAAAAAGGCAAGTTAGCGATTGCTAAAGAACTTTACGATTTCATCGAAAATGAAGCATTACCAGGTTCTGGTTTAGACAGTGACACCTACTGGAAAAACTTTGAGCAAGTCGTTGTCGACCTTACGCCTAAGAACAAGGCATTGCTTGCCAAACGTGATGATCTGCAAGCGAAGATTGACGAATGGCATCGCAATAACACATTTGAACTAGAAGCTTACAAAGCCTTCTTGTCTGAAATTGGCTACTTATTACCAGAAGTAGAAGATTTTCAAATTACGACTGAAAATGTAGATGAAGAAATTGCATTACTGGCAGGCCCACAGTTAGTTGTCCCTGTACGTAATGCGCGTTACTGCCTGAACGCAGCCAATGCACGTTGGGGTTCTCTATATGACGCACTATACGGCTTTGACGTAATCTCTGAAGAAGATGGCGCAGAAAAAGGCAAAGGCTATAACCCGAAACGTGGTGAGAAAGTTATCGCATTCGCGAAAAACTTCCTGGATGAAACTTTCCCGTTGGCGCAAGGTTCACACGCAGATGCAACAAAATATGCGGTTGAAGGCAATGCACTGGTTGTTAGCCTGAAAGATGGCTCAACTACGACTGTTGCAGATGCTGCTAAATTTGTCGGTTATAACGGCGAAGCGGCTACACCAACTGAAGTTGTGCTGAAAAATAACGGCCTGCACGTCATCATCCAGATTGATGCCAACAGCCCAATTGGCCAAACTGATGCTGCTGGTGTTAAAGACGTAGTTCTTGAAGCTGCAGTAACAACAATCCAAGACTTGGAAGACTCTGTTGCAGCGGTTGATGCTGAAGAAAAAGTAGAAGGCTACCGTAACTGGTTAGGCCTGATGAAAGGTACACTGGAAGAGTCGATTGAGAAAAATGGTAAAACCATTACCCGTAAACTCAATGCTGACCGTACCTTCAAAAATGTTGAAGGCGGTGAAACCAAGGTTCATGGCCGTTCATTGATGCTGCTTCGTAACGTAGGTCACTTGATGACTAACCCGGCGATTCTGGTCGATGGTGAAGAAATTTATGAAGGCATCATGGATGCATTGGTAACACCTCTGCTTACCGTGGCTGACATCCGCGGTGAAAACACGATCAAGAACTCGCGTAAAGGTTCAATGTACATCGTGAAGCCAAAAATGCATGGTCCAGAAGAAGTGGCATTTGCAGTTGAGTTGTTTGAACGTGCTGAACAGGCGCTAGGCTTACCTGCGAAGACTTTAAAAATTGGTATCATGGATGAAGAACGTCGTACTTCTGTGAACCTGAAGAACTGTATTGCACAGGCGAAAGACCGTACCATCTTCATTAACACAGGCTTCATGGATCGTACTGGTGACGAAATCCATACCTTCATGGAAGCGGGTCCATTCGTTCGTAAAGGCGAAATCAAAGGCCAAAAATGGTTCCCAGCGTACGAAAACCGTAACGTGATGGTCGGTCTGCAAACCGGTTTACGTGGTAAAGCACAGATTGGTAAAGGCATGTGGCCTAAACCAGACATGCTGCTAGACATGTACAAAACCAAGACTGAACATCCAGAAGCGGGCGCAAGCTGTGCATGGGTTCCATCACCAACAGGTGCAGTGGTTCACGCGATTCACTACCATCAAATTAATGTCGCGAACCGTCAGCAGGAACTGCTTGCGACTGAAGCGCTGCCATTAGATGACCTGTTAACGCCACCACTGGCAACAGACACCAACTGGTCTGACGAAGAGAAACTGAAAGAGCTTGAAAATAACTGTCAGGGTATCCTAGGTTATGTGGTTCGTTGGGTTGACCTGGGTGTGGGCTGTTCGAAAGTTCCAGACATCAACGATGTTGGCCTTATGGAAGACCGCGCAACTTTACGTATTTCTTCTCAGCACGTTGCTAACTGGTTACGTCACGGTATCGTCACGCGTGCACAGGTTGAAGAAGTGATGCAACGTATGGCGAAAATTGTGGATGAGCAAAATGCCAACGATCCATTGTACACGCCAATGGCAGCAGACTTTGCCAACAACGTTGCATTCCAGGCAGCGTCTGACCTGATCTTCAAAGGTGGCGAGCAGCCAGCAGGTTATACCGAGCCGCTATTGCACGCAGCACGTTTAAAATTAAAAGGCTATACAGGTGACTAATCCTGAATTTGCCTGATCTAAAAAAGCCTTCTTCGGAAGGCTTTTTTTATGGCAATAATTACACACCGAATAGCACTAGAACTTTCTGTGCAGACCTTTTAGAGTGAGGGAAATCATCAAAATCTGGAAGATGTTATGGGCGCGTATCAATTTCTTGATCAACAGTTTATTGCTGGTGAATGGATCAAGGGCACTTCAACCCGAATCCTGGACAATCTGAATCCTTATACCCAAGAAAGCATTTTAAAATTACAAGGTGCCAGTATTGTCGATGTCGACAGTGCCTATGCGGCGGCTTTGGAGTATGCTGCAAGGTGGGCAGACAGTTCAGCTGAAGCACGAAAAAACCTGCTGCTGCGTGTGATTGAGATTATTCAGGCGCGTCGGGAGGAAATTATCGACTGGCTGATTCAGGAATCGGGCAGTACCCGTTTAAAAGCCAATATTGAAGTCGATGCAGCAATAGGCATTTTAAAAGAAAGCTCGACTTTCCCGGAGCGCATGTTAACTCAGGAACTACCATCTCCCGATCCGACCCGTCAAAGCTATGCGGTACGTAAACCGCTGGGTGTGGTGGCGGTAATTAGCCCATGGAATTTTCCTTTTCATTTAAGTATGCGTTCGGTGGCTGCAGCACTGGCGCTGGGCAACACTGTGGTACTGAAACCGGCCAGTGATACGCCAATTACCGGTGGCCTGCTACTGGCGAAACTGTTTGAAGAAGGCGGTGCACCAGTGGGCAGCCTCAGTGTGCTGGCGGGTGCAGGTAGTGAAATTGGTGATTATTTTGTTGAACATGAAGTGCCGAAACTGATTTCCTTTACTGGTTCTACCGAAGTGGGCAAGCGCGTAGGGCAATTGGCAGTGGGTAGCCCGAATTTAAAACGGCTGGCGCTGGAGCTGGGCGGAAACGCACCTTTGGTGGTGCTGGATGATGCCGATCTGGACTTGGCAGTAGAACTGGCGGTGATGGGGCGCTTTTTGCATCAGGGCCAGATTTGCATGAGTACCAACCGCATTATTGTCGATGCAAAAGTGCATGACAGTTTTGTTGGTAAATTGGTTGAACGCAGTAAAAGCATTCCTTTTGGTGATCCGAATGAAGATACTACAGTGATTGGCCCAATTATTAACCGCGATCAGGTGCAGAAGATTCAGCATATTATCCAGCAAGGACAAGAGGCTGGCGCGACGCTGGTACTGCAAGGTGCCACGCGCGGTCATGTGATTCCACCGCATATTTTTATTGATGTTGACCCGGCGTCGAGTCTGGCGCAAGAAGAAAGTTTTGGGCCGGTACTGCCCGTGATTAAAGCACAAAATGAGGCCGAAGCACTGATGCTGGCCAATGCCACACGTTTTGGCTTATCGAGCGCGGTCTGTAGCGCCAATATTGAACGTGCCAAAGCTTTTGCTTTAAAGATTGACGTCGGGATGACGCATATCAATGCCATTACCGTAGCCGATTATCCGAATGCACCTTTTGGTGGTGAGAAAAATTCAGGTCTGGGACGTTTTAATGGTCAATGGGTGTTGGAGGAGTTTTGTCGCACCCACTGGTTAACGCTACCTAGTTAAAGCGTAGGCGCAACTTAACCGCCTGAAGGCGTATAATAAAGCTGTCTAAACTGAGCAGCCATATTGCTATGTGTGCCAACTTTAAACCGCTTACGCCACAACAGCGACAGGATTTAAATCTCCCGGATATTCCTTTTGAATATGAAGATGAGGTCTATCCGGGCTATCACTTGCCGTTGCTGTTCAAATCTGAACAGGGACTGGAATGGCGTAAGGTGATGTTTGGTTTGGTACCCAAATGGGCGGAAGATAAGAGCATTGCCCATAAAACCTATAATGCCCGTAATGAAACCCTGTTACAGAAACCCAGCTTTCAGGAAGCGGTGCTGAAACGCAAGTTTGGGGTCATTCCGGTAACGGAGTTTTATGAGTCCAAATATATTGACAATAAACCGCAGCGCTGGGGCGTGCGCCGTAAAGATGGGCAGGCATTTTATATTGCGGCTTTATATGAAATTTGCAAAATTCAGGATGAGATTATTCGTTCCTGCACCATGATTACCATGGATGCAATTGACCATCCAATGATGAAAGACTTTCATGAGCCGGGCAATGTCAAACGTTCGGTAATTGTGATTCCACATGCACGTTTGCAGGAATGGCTTGGTCAAACTCAGCCGGATATTCAGCGTTTTGTCGAAGGTTTTCCGGTTGAAGAATTTGAATGCTCGCATGTACCAAAAATAAAAATCGAAAAAGTTAGTCCCCAACTGAACTTTTTCGATTCTTTGTCATAAGCAGTGTGCAGAATGCTGGATGATTAACGCGATAAGTTATTAAAAATATGACGCAAACTGTCCATCATTTTTTCAATCTGTAGGGGGGTTAAGCCTTCAAAGGACTGTTCCAGTACCACACCGGTCAGATCGTTAATTTTTTCGGTCATGGCATGGCCCTGATCGGTCAGAATAACCCGGGTGATGCGCGCATCATCTTCACAGGAGTAGGTCTCCACCAGGCCTTCTTCTTTTAGGCGATAGACAATTTTGGTGGTGGTCGACATCTTTGACACCACCATATCTGACAGGTCGGAAACGCTGGCATTCGGTTTGGCTTTTAGCGCAATCAGAATGCGGCGGCGTGAGTTATCCAGACCATATTTCTTGAGTGCATGATCGACATTTAACACATATTGAGCATGGACTTGGGTTACCCAGTAATAAGGAAACTGCTCAATATTGAAGTCTTCAGTAGAAGGCAGAAATTTGGAATATTTCTTGGTCATTTAGTTATTCCTTGCATTTTTAATTGTATTTGTGTGAAATCCCATCACATTTTATTTGAAATGTCATATGCTTAGCAAGTCGTTTTAATCGTATTCGTCAATAAAAGGCTCAGTCAAAGCGTTTTTATCGGGAGATCAGCTGGCTTAGACTGGGATAGTTAGGGAGAGATCATCCCTATTTTAGTCCTGATAAATGGTCACAATCTTCTGTGTAAACTTCAGTATTTCATCTTAAAGATGCGTATTTTTAAAGTGGTTTAGATGAGTAATGAGGATGAAGGTTTTATCCAGCAATCATTCAGCCTAAAACACCCCAAGGTCTTGTCTCCTAAAAAAACAACCATTTTCACTTGATCTTAATTGGCTGTTTTTTTCTGCTTGAAATAGCGACTGATAGGGCGTTACACCTTTCTCGCGAAGCACTTTGATAAACGTATATTTGTTGTATTGTCATATATTTTTATTCGTTATTTTTTGCATGAAAATGATCATGATGATGATGTTAAGAGTGAAGCATTGAGGTTAGGGACTTGCTTATCTTTCTTCAGGATTTACTTTCAAACCGTTTAAGTAAAAGTAACAAATTGAAAACTGGGCTACATTTATCTCAATACTAGAAATTTGAGTCTTTTAGATAGAAAAATAATATCTTGGAATTTATTTTTTAATAAAATAATAAAAATCATATATTTATATTTAAGTTGTGAAATCTAGCCCCGATTTTTGCTCTGATTGCAGTCATTTATCTCTCTTTGGAAGTTTTAATAAAACCTGAAATTTAATTACAAACTTGTACTTTTTTTAAGCAGAAAACTTGGCTTAATTTAACCAATACAGGAATTTACCAAAAAAATTCCGAAAAAATGATTACAAAAATAGAAGATTATGCATAATATTTTTATCTACAGTTGAAAAGGTTAAATTTATGGATCCGTCGCCGGGCCCAGGTCTACATTTCGAATTACACGCTAACCCTATCGGAGAGATGAACTAATGGAGTTTTTATTAGATCCGGGAATTTGGGTTGGTTTAATAACACTTATTATTTTAGAAATTGTTCTAGGTATTGATAACCTAGTCTTTATTGCCATTCTGGCAGAAAAATTACCTCCTGAGCAGCGTGATAAAGCCCGTGTGATTGGCTTGTCTTTGGCTTTGCTCATGCGTTTGGGGTTATTATTCGCAATCTCTTGGTTAGTCACCTTGACTCAACCGCTTATTTCGATATTTGATTTAACATTCTCAGGGCGGGATTTGATTCTCCTGTTCGGTGGTTTGTTCTTGGTCTATAAGGCCGTGACCGAATTGCACGAGAAGATGGAAGGCAAGCCGGAAGTTAAAGTGACCACCAATGTGGTTTATGCCAGCTTCACCGCAGTGGTTGCCCAGATCGTAATCCTGGATGCCGTATTCTCTTTAGACTCTGTTATTACCGCAATTGGTATGGTCGACAACATCTATGTGATGATGGCCGCCATGATTGTAGCAATGGCGGTCATGTTACTGGCGTCTAAACCGCTAACAGCCTTTGTTAACCGTCATCCAACCGTGGTAATCTTGTGTTTAAGCTTCCTGCTGTTGATTGGTATCAGCCTGATTGCAGAAGGTTTTGGTTTCCACATTCCGAAAGGTTATATCTATTCAGGTATTGGTGTAGCCATTGCCATTGAAGCCTTTAACCAGTTTGGGCAGCGTAATGCGGCAAAACATGAAGCGAAAATTCCGCTGCGTCACCGTACTGCAGATTCGATTCTGAAGTTAATGGGCGGCCGTATTGAAACTACGGACATGCATTCAAGCGAAGCACAAGAAACCTTTGCGCATGAAGAGCGTTATATGATTGGCGGCGTATTAACGCTGGCAGAACGTTCGGTTGCGTCGATTATGACGCCGCGTAACCAGATTTCCTGGGTGAACATTGAAGATACACAAGAACAGATTCGTGAGCAGGTATTGTCGGTACCGCACAGTTTATTCCCGGTGTGTCGTGGTAGCCTCGACAAAGTTATCAGTATTGTTCGTGCCAAAGAGCTACTGGATGTGCTGGATGATGAAGAAGCCTTTAAGGCGCTGGTGAAACGTCACCGTCCAATTTACATTTTTGAAAAAATGAAAGTCATTGATGCGATCAATACTTTGCGTACTTCAAAAGGTTCATTGGTATTGGTGAGTGACGAGTTTGGTAATGTGCAAGGTCTGATTTCGCCGCTGGATGTGTTTGAAGCGATTGCCGGTGAGTTCCCGGATGCCGATGAACAGCCAGATTTAATCCGTGTTAACGAGACCACCTGGAAAGCGACCGGTATGCTGGACGTTTATCAGCTTGAGCTGGAACTGGGTATGCTGGATCTGGTGGAAGAAGATGCAGGCTATATTAGTGTTGCCGGCTTAATCTTGGATAAAACCCAGGGCGATGTACAAGTCGGTACGCATCTGGACTATCAGGGCGTACACTTTGAAGTCACCGAGCTGGAAGGTAACCGCATTAAAACCGTGATGATTACCTACGCTTAATTGCCAAAAGTTGGTAAATCAAAAAAGCCTCACTGATGTGGGGCTTTTTCTGTTCTGGTGTTTATTTAAAGCTCATCTTTTTTCAAGAGAGTTGCAGTTTTAGATACGTAACTCGGCCGCAATCACCGGCCACAGGTTCTGGTGAGAGCGTTTAAACATCAGCATATGACCAATTGTTTTATGACCATACTGCTGTGGTTTTAGTTCAATCATCCGGGTAGGAGCATTGGGATAAAGGCGCAGTAAATCTTTGACGTTGGCTTCAGTGGCAATTTCGTCATCGGAACTCCAGAGTACGCTCATCGGGCTACGGATGTCAGCATGAAAATCTTCAAATACACTTTTACCAATAGCATTGATCACATAACCGGGTTTGCCGCAAAACTCTGCCCATTGCCGGGCCACATTTTTCGGTAAATTTTCACCCATACCAATAGCCTGGGTCGGGCCATATCCATGGGTGATACGAGCAATTGGGAAAATGACCTGAAACATCAGCGGCGCCAGTAATTTGGTGCGTCCCTTAAGACCTTTGACATGACCAGTCGAACCCGATACCGCTACAACTTTGGCTACCTTGGCATGGTTGGGGCAAATCCCCAGCAGCTGGCCGCCAGCACTATGTCCCAATAAAATCACCTGTTCGGCCTGGCTGAGTTGCAATACATGCTCGATACCGGCTGCAATATCCAGTTGTCCCCAATCGACAATACTGGCTTGCGAGTGCTTTAATTTCCCTTGTAAAGAGCCGCCAATACCGCGAAAATCAAAACTGAGCACGTCATAACCTTGCTGGCTTAACCACTCGGCAAAAGGATGATAAAACCCTTGAGTAATACCGGTGGCGGGACAAATTAGAACTGGGTAAGGCTGCTTTTCAGCCTGATGGGTATAGAAGCGGCCACTCAGCTGATAGCCATCTGCGCAGGTGATATGGACGGGATCAAACGAAGTCATAGGATGAATATTAAAAAAGTGAATGACTCTAATGTAAAGGAGTTTGCTGTGAATGCGGTTGCAATCTCTGACTTCGGGGTCATGCAGTAAGGCAATTCAAATAAGGACAAAACGAAATGAATGCAATGGATCTTGATGTTGCGGTGAAAGGGGCGATTCTGGCCAGCGGTATATTTTTATGGGTGGGCATGCTGACTGGGGTGTGGAAATATTGGCAGATTCGGCATTCACCGCAGGCGCGTGCTCATTATTATGTCGATATTGCGCATCGTAGCAGTTTGCTCTATGCGCCGGCCAGTCTGATTCTGGCGGCTATGGCTTATTTTTCGGTGTGGTCAACAGAGCTGAATTTATTGCTGGTGGCAATTAACCTGTTTTTCTTTGCTTTTTCAATCTTGAGCTATGCGCTGCATGGTTATTTAAAGGACACCACCAATCAGTTTAAAACTCCGCATCAGTTGGGCAAATGGCATCTGCCAAAAAGTTTAATGAGTCTGGCGATGTTACTGCTGGTACTGGGTGAAGTGCTGGCCACCTTGCTACTGGTGGTGGGTGCGGGATTATATTTATGGGCTTAAGGGTGTGTTGCCAAGCAGTATAAAAAGCTATTTTTCTCATTCTGAGCAGATGGATGAAGGCTCATCCATCTGGGTCGGTTAAAAATTAAGAGTTGTGCTGATCAATGGGAGCCGGCTGTCGATATTTTTCATCGACCACAGCCCAAATATAGAAGGCGATACAGACGATTAGTGCGTAGATAAAGTATGCCGGTTTCAGGTTACCCTGAATCAATCCTTGAAAGACCAGCGTCAGCAGCAGTGCAAAGGTGGTGCTGAGGAAAGTTACTAAATTGTTATTTGCCTTCAGAGCGTTAATGAAGACTTGCTTATTGAAATGTAATGATAACATCTCCATCCCTCCTGTATTTTGATCAAAAACAGACTATTTTGATCGGATTAGTTTGTTTAGTTGTACTGCGAATTGCAGTGTATTTCAAGCGCCTATCGCAATATTTTGAAAGAACATAGTGTGTATAAATAAATGCTCAAATTCAGTTCATTTATTTACGGAATATTAGGGCATCACTGTAAAGAAGTGAGTAAAGATGTAGCATTATTTATGCCAGCTTAACAATAGGGCAGCTATTAGGCTTTGGTAGAAGGTATGCAAAAAGAGGGTAAAGAGCAGCATTGCGCTGAATTGAAGGTTTCAGAGAATGAGGAGAAGCGAAAGTGGATGAGCTTACTTCAATTGACCTGGAAGTTGAGCAAGATTGAGCTAAACCAGACTGAAAGAAAGTGACACAATAAGAGTCAGTTTGGGTAAAACTTGACCATTATTGAGCAATTTAAAATCGGGTTTGGGTAAAACCAGACTTTAACGACTCGGGTTAAGGCTTAGTGTTTAACCTTGTCGATCACAATACAAATCAGCAGGACAATGGTAGATGGAATCAGCCAGGCCAGGTTTTGCGCGCTTAACGGTAAGTTCAGTAAAGCTTCTGGTAAAAAGCCATCTAACCCCGCCACTTTTAAGCCATCAATCACGCCAAAGAATAAGGCTACTGCGGTGACCGGACGAATTACACGCGCTGGAGAATGGAAGTTTTTCCAGAAAAAGCCCAGTAAGATCACTACAATCGCAGGCGGATAAATCGCACTTAATATCGGCACTGAGAGTGCAATCAGTTTGGTCAGACCGAGGTTGGAAATCACCAGCGAGAAACCGACTAATACAAATACCCAAGTACGATACCTAATGCGGGTAATTTGCGAGAAGTATTCTGCACAGGCACAGGTCAGGCCAATCGCGGTTACCATACAGGCAATGAAAATCATGGCACTTAAGAACAGGGAACCTAAGTCACCAAAAGCATGTTGCACATAGGCATGCAGGATCACTGCGCCATTGGTTGCATTCGGTGCTACTTCATGACTGCCCAAGCCCAGTTTGAACAGGCTTAAATACACCAGGGTTAAACCGATACCAGAGATCAGTCCGGCAATCATGGCGTATTTGGTCATCAGCTTTTTATCGCTGACCCCACGCGAACGCATGGCATTAATAATCACAATACCAAATACCAAGGCACCCAGGGTATCCATGGTTAAATAACCATTGACGAAACCTTCAGAGACTGGACTGTTGATATAGTTATTAATGGCTGGCGGAATATGACCCGCGGGAATGAACGTTGCTGCAACACCCAGAATAATTAACGATAAAATTTTCAGGGGCGACAGGAAATAACCCACCGTATCCAGAATCTTGTTGGGATACAGCGCAACAATAGTCACCACAATAAAGTAGATCAGACTGTAAATCAGCAAGCTGCTCGGAGCTGCACCAAAATAAGAAGAGAAACCAATTTCATAAGAAACGGTTGCGGTACGGGGAATGGCAAATAAAGGGCCTACCGCTAAATAACACACCACGGTCAAAATTAGACTGGCTGCTTTGCCCAGTGGCGAACTTAAAAGCTGGATCGAACCTTCTACACGAGACAGGGCAATAATGGTCAACACCGGCAAGCCCACGGCTGTAATTAAAAAGCCGAAAGCTGCTAACCAAACGTGTTCACCTGCCTGCTGTGCAACAATAGGCGGAAAGATAATATTGCCGGCACCGATAAATAGTGCAAAGGTCATTAAACCTAAGGCAATAATATCCCGTGTACGTAAACTCGTCATAAGGGAGATAGATCGGTTAAACAAAAGAAAGCGATTCTAGAACATGGCAACTGCTTTGGCTAATTTATTTTATAAATCTTATGAATTATTTTTATATCTTGGCGTGGGAAATTGATCGGGTTGTCAAAAATCAGTGAAACTATATCGTTGATTTAATTTTTAAAAGATGAAAACTGTTAAATATCAAAAGATAAATTTGAAAAAACAGTCAATAAATATAAAGGTTTTTAATTGTTGAATATTTAAGCAGTAGTGGGTTTGTGGCAGATGGAACCGCTTGTGATCAAACAAAAGTCACTGAAAAGGACTATACTAAGCAAATGTTTCATAGGGGATTTTAAGCATGAGAGCGTCTGCCGTATCGATTAAAACCGAGCAGGATTTAGAAAAATTACGTGTTTCAGGTCGTTTGGCTGCTCAGGTTTTGGCGATGATCGGGGAGCATATCAAGCCGGGTGTAACCACTGAATATCTAGATGACCTGTGCCATGACTATATTGTCAATACCTTGCAGGTGATTCCGGCCAATGTCGGCTATTGTGGTTATACCAAAACCACCTGTATTTCACCGAATGAAGTGGTTTGTCATGGTATTCCATCTGCGTCGGTTGTGCTCCAAGATGGTGATATTATCAATATTGATGTCGCGGTAATTAAAGACGGCTACTACGGCGATACCAGTCGCATGTATTACGTTGGCACGATCAAGCCAGAAGCGAAAAGACTGGTGGAAACCACCTATGCGGCAATGGTCGCAGGGATTCATGCGGTGAAACCGGGTGCGACTTTAGGCGATGTTGGTCATGCAATTCAAACTGTCGCGCAGCAGGCCGGCTATAAAGTGGTGCGTGAATATTGCGGGCATGGTATTGGTAAAATTTATCATGAACAGCCAAGTGTACTGCACTATGGCCAGCCGGGTCAGGGGCTACAACTCAAGCCAGGTATGGTGTTCACGATTGAACCGATGGTCAATGCCGGCGGCTCCAGAGTCAAAGAGCTCAATGATGGCTGGACCGTCGTGACCACCGATAAATCACTTTCTGCACAGTGGGAACATATGATTGCCGTGACTGAAACCGGCTTTGAAGTGCTGTCGCCGTGGCCGGAAGGTACTGGAGAATACCCGGAAATCTAGCTATAAAACGGCTTATTTATACTTTAAAAGTATTAAGTGATATAAATTAGCTATTTGTTAATGCTGTCTTTTGTACATATTATGTATTTATAGATTCCTGCTGTAGTTTCTAGTTTTTATAGCTTATCCATCCCTGGATAAGCTTTTTTTTGCCTGAAATTTGAGAGTTGGCTTTAACGCTATGACAGTTTTTCCACCAGAAAATCAATAAACACCCGTACTGCCGGTAATAGCCCGCGACGGGATGGATACACGGCATGAAAAACCCCGTGCGGCGCACGCCAGTTCGGTAACACACGTACCAGTTCGCCTGACTGAATATAGGGCTCCACAATATTGTCCGGGAGCAGGGCAATCCCACAGTCCTGACGGGCCAGTTGTGCCTGTAGCATCAGATCCGAACCCATTACGGTCGGGTTGACTTTAATTTTCTTCTGCCGCTGATGTTCATCATAGACCACAATATGCTGATCGACATGATCATCAGCCATACTGAGAATATGATGCTTGGCCAGATCTTCCGGCTGTTTCAGGTCGCCGTGCTGGTTTAAATAGGCCTGACTGGCAAAGAGATGCTGTTCAATGGTTTCAAAGGTACGAATCACCAGATTCGGATCATCATCCAGATTGCTGCGTACACGCAAGGCCAGATCAATCCCTTCATTAATCAGATCAACCCGGCGGTTACTGACCAGAAGCTGGACTTTAATTTCCGGATAGGTCTTTAAAAATTCCGGCAGAATTCTGGACATTTCATTCTGGGCAATGGAGACCGGCACGCTAACTTTAATCAGGCCGCGCGGCTGAATACTCAGATGATCAACCAGATCATGCGCTGCCTGTGCTGCATTGGCCATCACCTGTGCATGTCGATACACGTTCATGCCAATATCGGTTACGGCAAAATGGCGGGAATTGCGCTGAATCAGGCGCACGCCCAAACGTTCTTCCAGATTGTGCACACGGCGGCTCAGTTTGGATTTGGGGATATCGGTTGCACGTTCTGCGGCGCTAAAACCGCCATGCTCAACCACCTGGGCAAAGCAGTAAAAATCATCGAGGTCCGAAAGCATGTGTAGTTATTCCATTTATGCAACGATAAGCAGATTAAATTATGATTGTTCTGGGCTGTCAATTTGATTTGTGCGGTTTTTGCAGCGTCTCTTTTCGCCTTTGTGATGCGTGGCGAGCTTAAGTTATGGCTACAAATCCTTTACACTAAGGATAAAGTCCATGAGATGATCAATACATGTCTTATCAACTGATTCAACAGCCCGATGCCGATGCCAACGTGATTTGTCCTTGCTGCCAGCAGGCGATTATTGACTGGTCACAAGAGCAGTATATTCAGCCCTGTGAGCATACGCTGTTTGTGGCGCTGGATTTGGGTTTTGAATATATTGCCGATGTATTTGAAGCAACCATGGCGCGTAGTGTCGATGAAATTCACGCACATGATGATCAGCTCAATATGTTTCAGGAACTGACCACAGCCAGCTTTCCGCATTATCTGATCATTCGCACCGATTTGGG
The DNA here is from genome assembly GCF_013418865.1 of Acinetobacter sp. YH12117. Classification (NCBI taxonomy): domain Bacteria; kingdom Pseudomonadati; phylum Pseudomonadota; class Gammaproteobacteria; order Moraxellales; family Moraxellaceae; genus Acinetobacter; species Acinetobacter sp. YH12117. The sequence goes on along the minus strand of NZ_VPBF01000001.1, from coordinate 217,326 downwards.
CGTGCAGGATTTATCACGTTATATCGGCATTGCTGTGCCGGAATCCAATTAAAAAAACAAGCTCCCGAAGGAGCTTATTTTTTATCATAAAGATCAGGCTGGTTTAGCCTTCAATTTCTTCCTCGACATCATCATCAGCACTGTCCATGCCCAGTTCTTTCAGCTTGCGGGTCAGGGTATTACGTCCCCAGCCCAGCAGTTCAGCGGCATGGCGTTTGCGGCCACGGGTCTGTTGCAGCGCGGCATTAATCAGGGTGCGTTCAAACATCGGTGTGGCGATGTCCAGAATTTTCATTTCGCCGTTTTTCAGTTTCTGTACGGCCCATTGACCTAGCAGCTCATCCCAGTGATGGATCGAGACGCGGTCTAAATGCAGATTGGACGGTACATCGCCTGATTTTTCAATTGGAATCTGTTTCAGTTCCGAAGGTAAATCTTCCGGATAGACTTCACGGCCGGTAATCATGACAGTTAACCAGCGGCAGGTGTTTTCCAGCTGGCGCACGTTGCCTTGCCAAGGCAGTTGCTGCATATACTCCTGGGTTTCCGGACGCAAGATTTTCGGACTCACGCCTAGCTCTTTACCGGCACGCGCCAGGAAGTGCTGCGCCAGCATTGGAATATCTTCACTACGATGCGCCAGTTTGGGAATATGAATCCGGATCACGTTCAGACGGTGATACAAGTCTTCACGGAAACGGCCTTCGTGTACCAGCTTTTCCAGATCTTGGTGCGTTGCAGCAACAATACGCACATCTACCTTCACCGGAATATGGCCACCAACACGGTAGAATTCACCATCGGCTAAAACACGTAATAAACGGGTCTGGGTTTCAAATGGCATATCGCCAATTTCATCCAGGAACAAGGTGCCGCCATTGGCTTGTTCAAAACGGCCCTGACGCTGGGTGTTGGCGCCGGTAAAGGCACCTTTTTCATGACCAAATAATTCGGTTTCAATCAGGTCTTTCGGAATGGCGGCCATGTTGAGCGCAATAAACGGTTTGCTGCTACGCGGTGAATGGCGATGCAGGGCATGTGCCACCAGTTCTTTACCGGTACCCGATTCACCATTAATCAGTACGGTAATATGCGATTGCGATAAACGGCCAATGGCACGGAATACTTCCTGCATTGCCGGTGATTCACCAATAATTTCGGTCGACTGAATGGGCTGTGCGGTTTTGGCTGATTCCTGTTGCTGTAATTTGGTGATATGCAAAATGGCACGATTCACCAGCGCTAGCGCTTCATCAATATCAAACGGTTTTGGCAAATATTCAAAGGCACCAGTTTGATAGCTCGACACTGCAGATTCCAGATCCGAATGTGCAGTCATGATAATCACCGGTAAATCTGGATAGCTGGCTTTGACTTTACCGAGGAAGGTCAGGCCATCAATACCCGGCATACGGATATCGGTCAGGATTACATCCGGTGCATCGACACCCAGTTGCTCCAGGGCAGATTGGGCTTCTTCAAAACTGGTGACGTCAAAACCTTCTTCCTTGAAGGTTTTTTCCAGTACCCAGCGCATGGCACGATCATCATCAATTACCCAAATTTTATTTCGCGACATGGTTAGACTCCCAAGGTATATATAAGCTAAATATTGTTTTTCCTGGAACAGATTGGCACTCAATCATTCCGTTGTGTTGATGCATAATATTCTGTGCGATGCTCAGGCCCAGTCCGGTGCCTTTGGCGCGCGCCGTAACCAGCGGATAGAACACCGATTCAATAATTTCTTCCGGCACACCGGGGCCGTTGTCTTCAATATCAATCCGTACCACCGAGCGATGAATCACGCCATTAATGGTGACCAGGCGCTGAATACGGGTTCTTAAAATCAGTTCGGGCTGATGTTCTGCAAAGAATTCCTTGTTTTCCATCATGGCCTGTACCGCATTGACGCTAATATTCAGCATGACCTGAATCAGCTGGTCACGATCCGCCATGACTTCCGGCAACGACAGGTCATAATCTCGAATGATTTTGACTTTTTTCTTGGTCTGGTTGGCAATTAGCGAGCGCACGCGTTCCAATGGTTCATGAATATTGACCAGTTCATAGCTTGGTAACTGACGTGAACCGAGCATGGTATCGGCCAGATTTCTGAGCCGATCGACTTCATTAATAATAATGTCGGTAAACTCTGCATATTGAGAGTCATTCAGACTGCGCGCCAGTAGCTGGGTTGCACCGCGAATGCCGGCCAGCGGGTTTTTAATTTCATGCGCCACGCCGCGCACCAGCTGCCGCGCCACCTGATGCTGTTGAATCAGATTTTCTTCTTTGGAAATTTTCAGCATCCGGTCAATCGGATTCAGTTCAATCAGCAATAAAGGATGATAGCTTTTGCCGGCATTCAGCTGCGAAGCGGTGTAATCGACATGAATGTCTTTAAAGTTGACATTAATGGTAGCTTCACGGCGGGTATAAGGCTGTCCGGTGCTTAAGGTATTTTGTAGCGCTTCGTAGGTATTAAATTCATCGGTCGGGAGATGCAGTAAATTCATTACCGGCTGTCCGGCAGCACGCAATAAACTGATATCAAACAGCGCCTCACAAGAGGAATTGAGGTAAAAAATATTCAGGTTGCTGTCAACCAGTAAAATGGCAGTGGTCAAATTGTCCACTAAAAGGCGATAGTCGATAGCCGGGCTTTGATCCATTAGCGGTGGCATCCTGTATTAAAATAGCGCAATGGCATCTTCATAAAGCAATAGGTTTCTGAATTAAGAACGTTAATGATGCAAATTAAGCAAAATGCACGCCAACTTTGTTCAAATTCCTGTAAATCAAGCCAATTTATGAGAAAAATGCGCTGAAATGGACGGGTTGATTCAGGTATAGCGGATAACGCCAGTGCTGTAAACCAAAAGTGAATCAAAATGGTGCAATATTGTGTATAAGCCGGCTTTAGTGGTTGTATTTTGGTGCATTATGCAAAGAGTGGGCTATTTCTCTATTTTTATGGCCAGAAAAGTCATACAATACGCGCATTCTAGTGGAGCGCAGATTCATGAAGTCCCCCAAAGTCGGTTTTGTTTCTTTAGGTTGTCCTAAGGCATTGGTAGATTCTGAACGAATTTTAACTCAGTTAAAGACTGAAGGTTATGATGTCGCATCGGATTATGACGGTGCTGATTTAGTCGTGGTTAACACCTGTGGTTTTATTGAATCTGCAGTACAAGAGTCTTTAGACGCCATTGGCGAAGCCATGAATGCCAATGGTCGCGTCATTGTGACTGGCTGTTTAGGTAAAGACGAAGACAAGATTCGTCAAATGCATCCGAATGTCTTAAAAGTGACTGGTGCAGCAGCCTATGAAGAAGTTATGGATGCCGTGCATCAGTATGTGCCGGAGCCACCAAAGCACAATCCGTTTATTGATCTGGTGCCAGAACAGGGGATCCGTTTAACCCCGAAACATTATGCTTACCTGAAAATATCAGAAGGCTGTAACCACCGTTGTACTTTTTGTATCATCCCGAGCATGCGTGGTGATTTAGTTTCCCGTCCGGTCGGTTCTGTTCTGGAAGAAGCCGCAGCGCTGAAACGTGCTGGTGTAAAAGAAGTTCTGGTCATTTCTCAAGATACTTCAGCTTATGGTGTGGATACCAAATACAAGCTAGATTTCTGGAACGGCCAGCCGGTTAAAACCAAATTCTATGACATGTGTGAAGCCCTGGGCCAGCTGGGTATCTGGGTCCGTTTGCATTATGTCTATCCTTATCCGCACGTCGATGCTGTGATTGACCTGATGGCGCAAGGTAAAATCTTGCCGTATCTGGATATTCCATTCCAGCATGCCAGTCCGAAAATCCTGAAACTGATGAAACGTCCGGCGCACAGTGAAAATACACTAGAGCGCTTAAATGTATGGCGTGAAAAATGTCCGGATCTGGTGATTCGTTCCACCTTCGTGGTTGGCTTCCCGGGTGAAACTGAAGAAGACTTCCAGATGTTGCTGGACTGGTTGAAAGAAGCGCAGCTGGATCGTGTCGGTTGCTTCACTTATTCACCGGTTGAAGGTGCAACCGCGAATGATCTGCCAGACCATGTGCCGGAAGAAATCAAGCAGGAACGTTATGAACGTTTCATGCAGGTGCAGCAGGAAATTTCAGCCGCAAAACTGCAAAAACGTATTGGTCAGACCATGACTGTGCTGGTGGATGATCTGGAAGAAGAATTCCCGGTTGCCGTTGCGCGTTCTTATGCAGATGCACCTGAAATTGATGGTAACGTGTTTGTTGAAGATATCGACAAGTCAAAAATTAAAGCAGGCGATTTGCTTGAAGTCGAAATTACCGATGCAGATGAATACGATTTATTTGCCAAGCTGATTGCGATCAAATCTGCTTAAGTACTGATATACAGAAAAAATTTAAATTAAATACTTTGGAGTTTGATGATGTTGGATTCTAAAAAGCCACGTTATGAACGTATTTTGCTGAAGCTTTCAGGCGAGGCACTGGCGGGTAACAAGGATATGGGGATTGATGCCCAAATCCTTGATCAGATGTCTTTGGCAATTGCGCACCTAGTCGGTCTGGGTGTGCAAGTGGGTATCGTGGTTGGTGGCGGTAACCTGTACCGTGGCAGCCAGTTACAAAAAGACGGTCTGGTCGGTCGTGTGACTGGTGACCAGATGGGTATGCTGGCGACTGTGATGAACGGTCTGGCCATGCGTGATGCTTTAGTACGCCGTAACATTAAAACACGTCTGCTTTCAGCACTGCCAATTGGTACCGTTGTAGAATCTTATTCAAGCCGTGATGCAATTCGCCACTTAACTCAAGGTGAAGTGTGCGTATTCGTTGCCGGTACAGGTAACCCGTTCTTTACCACAGATACGGCAGCCTGCTTGCGTGGTATTGAAATTGAAGCCAATCTGATTCTGAAAGCCACCAAGGTAGATGGCGTTTATAACAAAGATCCTAGCAAATACGAAGATGCGGTGAAATATGACACCCTGACGTTCGATCAGGTGTTAGATGAAAAGCTCGGCGTGATGGATTTAACCGCAATCTGCTTATGCCGTGACCACAATGTACCGTTACAGGTATTCGATATGAATAAAGCCGGTGCTTTACTTTCAGTGGTTATGGGTGAAAAAGAAGGAACTCACGTTACGAACTAATGTACGTGGGCCTGAAAGCTCTTTATACTACACGCTATTTTAGTAATTACATCTTTAAGAATTAAGTAAGGAAGATCATATGATTAACGATCTTAAAAAAGACAGCGAACAGCGTATGCAAAAGACTTTGGAGTCTTTGGAGCAAGGTTTTGCCAAAGTTCGTACCGGCCGTGCCCATCCATCAATCTTAAACGGTGTGATGGTTCCTTACTATGGCTCAGATGTGCCGTTAAACCAGGTGGCGAACGTGGGTGTTGAAGATTCACGTACTCTAATCGTACAGCCATTTGAACGTACCATGGTGTCTGCAATTGACAAGGCGATTCGTGAGTCTGACCTCGGTCTGAACCCGATTACCGCTGATTCGATTCGTGTGCCGCTACCAGCTTTAACCGAAGAAACCCGTAAAGACATGCAGAAAGTTGCGCGTTCTGAAGCGGAAAATGCCAAAGTGGCGATTCGTAACATCCGTCGTGACGTCTTGGGCGATATCAAAGCATTGTTGAAAGAAAAAGAAATTTCTGAAGATGATGAACGTCGTGCAGGTGATGATATCCAGAAAATCACCGACAAATATGTTGCTGAAGTCGACAAGCGTTTGGCTGCTAAAGAAGCTGAGTTGATGAAGGTCTAATTGTCGATGACCACATCTGAAGACTGTCAGACGCTTCCAAAACATGTTGCCATCATCATGGATGGCAACAACCGTTTTGCCAAGAAAAATCAATTGCAAAAAGGCGACGGTCACCGTGAAGGTAAAAATATTCTAGATCCGATTGTTGACTATTGTCGCAGCAAACACATTCAGGCACTCACCGTTTTTGCATTTTCAAGTGAAAACTGGAATCGTCCGCAATATGAAGTTGATTTACTCATGCAATTGCTGGAAGACACGATTCATGAGCAAATGCCGCGCATGGAAAAATACCAGATTGCCTTGCGTTTTATTGGTGATCGCAGCCGTTTATCCCCACATCTACGTGACTTGATGTTGCATGCTGAACAAAGGACTGCTAAGTTCAGTAGCATGACTTTAACCATTGCCATCAGTTATGGTGGCATGTGGGATATGGCAGAAGCAGCCAAACAGATTGCGGCTGATGTGCTGGCCAATAAAGTCGCGCTGGAACAGATTGATAGCACGCTGTTCGGTCAATATGTGTGCCTGGGCGATTTACCGCCTGTGGACCTGTTGATTCGTACGGGTGGTGATTATCGGCTGTCCAATTTCTTGCTTTGGCAGGCCGCGTATGCCGAACTGTACTTTACTCCGACCTTGTGGCCAGAGTTTAGTGTGGAAGAGCTGGATGATGCGTTTCATGTGTTTGCAGGACGCGAACGTCGCTTTGGAAAAACTTCAGAGCAAATCCAACAAGAGAAACTTGAGAATTAATACATGTTAGAGCGGATAATTACCGCATTGGTATTGGTCGCTGTGGTGCTGAGCTGTATGTTTGCAACTCAGTCCCATTATCCAATGTTTGTGCTGATGATTTTTGCAGCAGGGGTTGCGGGCTATGAGTGGTTCAAACTCATGCCAAGAACAACAAAATATGTCATCAAGCCCATGGCTTGGGGTTATGGTCTGGTGACCGCCGCTCTTTCCGCGCTTGCTTTATATTTTAGTGATATTGCGTTATTGCTGTGGTCAGCCTCGATTTTAACCTGGCTGCTCAGCCTGTATTGGGTGAAATCCTATCCTGAATATGATGGCTGGTACAATCCAAGCCTGAACTTTATTGGCTTTGTGCTCATTTCTGCCGCCGTGACTGCCATTTATGTGGTCTGGACCCATTCACCGTGGTGGCTGATGTATCTGTTCCTGCTGGTTTGGGGTGCAGATTCTGGCGCTTATTTTGTCGGACGCAAGTTTGGTAAAAAGAAACTGGCACCACATGTCAGTCCAAACAAATCGGTGGAAGGTTTATATGGTGGCGTGTTTACCGCCATCCTGATTGTGCTGTTTGTAGAAATTGTCTATCTGGACTTAAGCCTGACCCAACATATTTTATTCCTGATTCTGTCCATGATAACCGTGTTTAGTTCGGTACTGGGCGATCTGTTTGAATCCATGATCAAACGCCGTGCCGGAATTAAAGACTCTGGTCGTATTCTGCCAGGACATGGTGGAGTGCTGGACCGCATTGACTCCTTGCTCGCAGCGGCTCCAATCTTTGCTGCAAGCATGTATGTACTGAAACTTATTGGCGTAGATTTATAGATGTTACAAGCTGTTTGTATATTGGGTGTTACAGGTTCAATTGGTCAAAGCACCTTAAAAATACTGCAACAACATCCTGAAAAATATTCGGTATATGCCGTAACGGCTCACAGTCGTATTGCTGAGCTGGTTGAAATATGCAAACAGTTTCATCCCAAAGTGGCCGTGGTACCTGCTGCACAGGTCGATTCCTTAAGACAGCTGTTACAGCAGGCCAATCTTGCCGATATTGAAATCCTCTGTGATGAAGCTGGTTTAATAGCTGTGGCTTCACATCCTGAAGTGGATGTGGTGATGGCGGCAATTGTTGGTGCCGCAGGTTTAATGCCAACGTTGGCCGCAGTGCAGGCCGGTAAGCGCGTGCTACTGGCCAATAAAGAAGCTCTGGTGATGTCCGGTGACCTGATGATGCAGGCAGCGCGTGATCATGGCGCTTTATTATTGCCGGTCGATTCCGAACACAATGCAATTTTCCAGTGCCTGCCGCAAAACTATTTTGAGGTCGAGCGTAATGGTCAACCAAAACTGGGTGTGCAGCAGATTCTGCTGACCGCATCGGGTGGGCCATTTTTAAATCATAGTCTGGAACAGTTACACAGTGTGACCCCGGCGCAAGCCTGTAAACATCCCAATTGGTCTATGGGTCAAAAAATTTCCGTCGATTCCGCCACCCTGATGAACAAGGGTCTGGAGCTGATTGAAGCCTGCCATTTGTTCGCAGTAAAAGAACAATTTGTTACAGTGGTGGTGCATCCACAGAGTATTATTCACTCCATGGTTCAATATGTCGATGGAACAACTTTGGCGCAAATGGGTAATCCGGATATGTGTACGCCAATTGCGCATGCGTTGGCTTGGCCGGAACGTCTGCAGACGCATGTTCCGCCGCTGGATTTATTTATCCATTCACAGCTGAATTTTCAGGCACCGGACACCACGCGTTTCCCGGCCTTAAAGCTGGCGCGTCAGGCCATGCAGGCAGGTGGTATTGCACCGACCTTGCTAAATGCGGCCAATGAAATTGCAGTGGCATCTTTCTTGCAAAACCAGCTTGGGTTTACCCAGATTCCAGAAATTGTTGAACAGACCCTGAATCATCTGGCCAATCGCGCCGCAGATTCAATTGAAACCATTCTTCAGGCAGACCAGAATGCCCGTGCTTTTGCACAGCAGTGTGTGATTCAGACAGGAAGCTAAGACATGAGTGCCTTATTTATTATTGTTGCGGCCATTCTTTTGTTGGGGCCGTTAATTGCAATTCATGAATTTGGGCACTACTTTGTTGCACGCAAACTGGGGGTCAAAGTCCTGGTTTATTCTATTGGTTTTGGCCCGACAGTGCTGAAATGGACCTCGAAGAAATCCGGTATTCAATATCAGCTCTCGGCTTTGCCTTTGGGCGGCTATGTCAAAATGCTGGATGAACGTGAGGGCAATGTGGCAGAAGAAGATCTGCCTTTTGCTTTTAACCGTCAGCATCCGTGGAAACGGATCGCGATTGTCGCGGCAGGTCCTTTAATTAATCTGGTTTTTGCGATTGTACTGTTCTGGATTCTGTTTTTACCGTCTCAGGAACAGCTGAATACCCGTGTTGGGAAAGTCTTGCCACAAACGCCTGCGGCTGAAGTGAATATGCAGCCGGGTGACCGGATTACCGCAGTCGATGGTACCCAGGTTAGCACCTGGGAAAAACTGAATTTTGCTTTGGTCGATCGTGCCGGTGAAACAGGCACCATTCATATTCAGGCCAACCGTGATGGCCAGCTCCAAAACTTTCAATTACCGATTCAAGATTTCTTGAAAGATCAATCTCAGTCACCGCTTGAGGTACTGGGTTTCACGCCATATCGTCCGAATATTCCAGCGGTGGTCAGCAAACTGAGTGAAGATGGTGCGGCCATTCGTCAAGGGATGAAAGAAGGTGACCAGATTTTGGCGATTGACGGTGTTGTCATGAAAGACTGGTACGATGTGGTACAAGTGGTACAGGCATCGCCAGAGAAATTATTAAAGATTGATGTGTTGCGCCAAGATCAGCGGGTACAGCTGGAAATTATGCCGCAGGCCAAACGCGACAATATGGGCAACACCACCGGTATGTTAGGTGTACAAAGTGACCCTGGAAAAATAACAATTCCTGAAGAATATAAACAAACCATTCAATATAGTCCTACAGAAGCCTTAATGATGGCGGTCGATAAAACCGGTCAAATCTCCTCGATGATTTTGAACTCCATCGTCAAAATGGTGCGTGGTCTGATTGGTTTAGATAACCTATCTGGCCCGATTACCATTGCCAAGGTGGCAGGACAAAGCGCTGAAATGGGCTGGCAAACTTTTATTTCGTTTATGGCCCTAATGAGTGTAAGCTTGGGTATTCTAAATTTACTGCCAATTCCAATGCTGGATGGTGGACATTTGGTTTATTATTTTATAGAACTAATTCGTGGTAAACCTGTTTCTGAACAAATACAATTAGTTGGTTTAAAAATTGGTATGGTATTGCTCGGTAGCATGATGCTTCTGGCATTATTTAATGATTTTATGCGTTTATAACAACGTGGATAGGCAATAAATTTAACATTGGAAAAGACTGGCATGCAGCACACACATTTATTTATGCCTCTGGCACTGGTTAGTGCTATGGCAGCAGTACAACAAGTATATGCAGCAGATGAATTTATCGTAAGAGATATACAAATTGACGGACTTGTTCGTTTAACGCCAGCCAATGTTTATGGAATGATTCCTGTAAATAGTGGTGATCGTGTCAACGATGCCACCATTGCAAATGCAATTCGCAGCCTGTATGCCACAGGTTTATTCGATGATATTAAAGCTGCCCAGCAAGGCGATACCTTGGTATTTCAGGTGGTGGAACGTCCGATCATTTCGAAAGTCGAATTTAAAGGCAATAAATTAATTCCAAAAGAAGCCCTTGAAGAAGGCTTAAAGAAAATGGGCGTGGCTGAAGGTGAAGTGCTGAAAAAGTCTGCTTTGCAAACACTAGAATCGGAACTTGAACAGCAATACATGCAGCAAGGCCGTTATGATGCCGATGTCAAAGTCATTACCACAGCACGTCCGAATAACCGCGTCGACCTGACCATCGAGTTTATTGAAGGTAAAGCGGCCAAAGTTTTTGATATTAATATCATTGGCAATACCGTCTTTAAAGACAGCGAAATTAAACAGGCCTTTGCAGTCAAAGAAAGTGGCTGGGCTTCTGTGATTTCACGTAATGACCGTTATGCGCGTGAGAAAATGGCAGCAAGCTTGGAAGCTTTACGTGCGCTGTATTTAAACCGTGGTTATATCAACTTTAATATCAATAACTCCAGCCTGAACTTAAGTGAAGACAAGCAGCACATCTTCATTGAAGTGTCGATTGATGAAGGCGAACAGTTCAAATTTGGTCAAACCAAATTCTTGGGTGATGCTTTATATGCACCAGAAGAATTAAAAGCGCTGCAAATCTATAAAGATGGTGAAACCTATTCGCAAGAAAAGGTCAATGCGGTTAAGCAGCTGCTGCTTCGCAAGTATGGTAATGCCGGTTATTACTATGCAGAAGTGAATGTGGTGCCACAAATTAATGAAGAAACCAAACAGGTTGATCTGAACTATTACATCAACCCGGGTCAGCAAGTCACAGTACGCCGCATTAACTTCAGTGGTAACACCAAAACTGCCGATGAAGTGCTACGTCGTGAAATGCGCCAGATGGAAGGTGCATTGGCCAGTAACGAAAAAATTGATCTGTCTAAAGTCCGTTTAGAACGTACTGGTTTCTTTAAAACCGTGGATATTAAACCGGTGCGTGTTCCGAATGTACCGGATCAGGTTGATCTTAACGTTGCGGTGGAAGAACAGCATTCAGGTACCAGTACCTTGGCGGTGGGTTTCTCGCAAAGTGGCGGTGTAACTTTCCAGGCCGGTTTAAGCCAGACCAACTTCCTGGGTACCGGTAATGCCGTGTCGATTGACTTGTCGCGTTCTGAAACACAGGACTACTATAACCTAAGCGTAACCGATCCGTACTTTACCATTGATGGTGTGCGTCGCGGTTATAATATGTACTACCGTAAAACCAAACTGGATGATGACTATAACGTTAACAACTATGTGACCGACAGTTTTGGTGGCGGAATTAACTTTGGTTATCCAATTGATGAAAACCAGAGCATTAGTGCGGGCTTAAATATTGATAATACTGAAGTGACAACTGGTCCTTATGTATCGACTTATGTGGCAGATTATTTAGAAAGCCATGGTGGTCGAGAAACACAAAGAGGCGATCATTGTCCAGCAAATATCAATGCAGATGGGGAGTGTGTGGATGAAAATGGAACTCTAGTTCAAACCATCCCATATGGTCGAGAGTTTAAGGGTGACTTCCTGACTTATAACCTAAATTTAGGTTGGTCATATAATACCCTTAACCGTCCGATTTTCCCAACAATGGGGATGTCGCATCGGGTGAATGCAGAAATTGCTTTACCGGGCAGTGATGTGGAATATCAAAAAGTTACCTATGATGCACAGGCCTATTATCCGCTGGGCAAAGATTTTGTGCTGCGTGGCTATGGTAAGGTGGGTTATGGTAATGACTTACCATTCTATAAGAACTTCTATGCCGGTGGTTATGGTTCGGTACGTGGTTATGACAACAGTACCTTAGGACCAAAATATCCAGGTGTTTATTTCTCTGATATTGGAAAGACTGATCCATCTCCAGAAGAAGTGGGTGGTAATGCTTTAGTACAGTTTGGTACTGAACTGGCTTTGCCGGTACCATTTAAAGGGGACTGGGCACGTCAGGTTCGTCCGGTGATTTTTGCTGAAGGTGCACAAGTATTCGATACTCAATGTAATGTTTCTAATAACGATATTTTCGTAAATGGGGATTCAGTAAGTAGTAAACAGTACTGTGAAGATAACTTTGGCTTTGACTTTGGCAATATGCGTTATAGCGTCGGTGTAGGCTTTACCTGGATTACCATGATTGGCCCATTGTCCTTAAGTTATGCATATCCGCTGAATGAAAAACCAGGTGATGAAACCAAGAATATCCAGTTTGAAATTGGCCGTACGTTCTAAGTACGGTCTGTTCATGGATGCTTGAAATAGGGATAGATCAAGATGAAGAAGATACAACTGGCTGTTTTAGGTTTTACACTGTCCTGTGCCGCAGCGGCACAGGCGGCAGGTTATGGTGTGGTCAGCTTAGAGCGTGTGGTTGAAAGCAGCAGCTATTTAAAACAGCAAAATAGTGCATTGCAACAATCGCTTAAACCTCAAACCACTAAACTTGAACAGCTGGGTAAAGAGCTGGAAACATTACAGCAACGTGCTCAGCAGTCAGCAAATTTATCTGAAGCCGATAAACAGAAATTATCGGCGCAGTATCAGGCCAAGTTAAAAGAATTTAATACTTTACAGCAAGGTTTGCAGACCAAAGTGCAGGCTGATCTGCAAAAAATGAATGACAATTTTGAGCAGCGTATCAAGCAGGCAGCAGAACAATTGCGTAAAGAAAATAATTTAGATGTGGTTTTGAACAAAAACTCAGCACTTGCCTATGACCCTAAGTATGATTTAACTGATAAAATGATTCAAAAGGTTAATGCAATCAAGTAATCAATGAGTTATCAACATTATCGCTTAGAAGAACTTGCTCGTCTGGTCCAGGGCGAGCTGGTCGGTCAGGCCGATTTAGGTCTCCAGGGTTTAGCGAGCTTGGAGCTTGCTGAACCGCAGCACATTGCTTTTGTCAATGCTGACAAGTATGTGGAGCAGGCAAAAGTGTCTAAAGCGGGTGCTTTAATTGTCACGCCCGAGTTACAGCAGCAGCTTGATACGCATCAGAACTTTATTGTGGTGGCAAATCCCTATTTGGCGTTTGCAATTTTAACCCATGTCTTTGAGCGTAAGCACACTCAAACCGGTATTGAAAGTACCGCACAAATTCATCCCTCAGCGATCATTTCCGAAAGTGCTTATATTGGCCATTATGTGGTGGTGGGTGAAAATTGTGTGGTGGGTGATAAAACCATTATCCAATCGCATAGCAAAATTGATGATTTTGTTGAAATTGGTAAAGAATGTTTTATTGATTCGCATGTCACCATCACTGGTGAAGCCAAAATTGCTGACCGGGTCCGCATTCATGCCAATACCGTGATCGGGAGTGAAGGCTTTGGTTTTGCTCCGTATCAGGGCAAATGGCACCGCATTGTACAGTTAGGTTCAGTACAGATTGGTAATGATGTACGAATTGGTTCGAATTGTAGTATTGACCGTGGTGCGCTGGATGACACCATTTTGGAACATGGTGTCATAATTGATAACCTTGTGCAAATCGCGCATAACGTGAAAGTGGGGGCCAATACTGCTATCGCTGCAAAATGCGGTATTGCCGGCAGTACCATCATTGGCAAAAACTGTATTCTGGCAGGCGCATGTGGGGTCTCTGGTCATCTTTCTATTGCCGACAATGTGACTTTAACCGGAATGTCAATGGTCACAAAGAGTATTTCTGAACCAGGAACCTATTCTTCGGGCACCGGTGCATTACCAAATGCGCAATGGAAACGCGCGGTGATTCGCTTCAGACAATTAGCAGATGTGCCATTGACCCAATTGCAGAAAAGACTCGATCATATGCAGACTCAAATTGAGTCCCTTGAATCAACTTTAAAATTGCGTAAATAATTATGATGACTGAGTCGAATACCCCAACATTTACGAAACCTGAATTGCCAATGCATATTCAAACCATCCGTGAATATTTGCCACATCGTTATCCATTCTTATTGGTAGATCGAATCGTTGATGTAACTGACAACGGGATTGTGGGTTATAAGAACGTTTCGATTAATGAAGAGTTTTTACAAGGACATTTCCCTGAATATCCAATTATGCCAGGGGTGTTGATTGTAGAAGCGCTGGCACAGGTTTCAGGCGTGCTTGGCTTTATTATGAATAATCAGAAACCGACTGCGGGTGCATTATTCCTATTTGCCGGTGCCGAAAAAGTTAGATTTAAAAAACAAGTGGTTGCAGGCGACCAACTTGTATTAAAATCAGAATTAGTAATGCAGAAACGTGGTATTTACAAATATAATTGTATCGCCACGGTCGATGGCATTGTTGCAGCAACCGCGGAAATTATGATTTCGCATCAGAAAACAGAGCAAGCATGAGCAATAACCCCCTCATTCACCCCACCGCTATAATTGACTCCTCTGCAGTCATTGCGCCTGATGTGCAAATTGGACCTTATAGTATTATTGGTCCGAATGTCAGCATTGGTGCGGGTACAAAGCTGCATTCACACGTGGTGGTGGGTGGCTATACCCGTATTGGTGAGCATAATGAGATTTTCCAGTTCGCAAGTGTCGGCGAAGTCTGTCAGGACCTGAAATATCAGGGTGAAGAAACTTGGCTGGAAATTGGTGACTATAACCTGATTCGTGAACATTCCAGCTTGCATCGCGGGACGGTTCAGGACAAAGGCATCACTAAAATTGGTAGCCACAACCTGTTGATGGTCAATACACATATTGCACATGATTGTATCGTGGGTGATCACAATATTTTTGCTAATAATGTTGGTGTCGCAGGGCACGTGCATGTCGGTGATTATGTGGTGGTGGGTGGAAACTCGGGTATTCATCAGTTCTGTAAAATTGACTCTTACAGCATGATTGGCGGCGCATCTTTAATTCTGAAAGATGTACCGGCCTATGTGATGGTTTCGGGTAATCCTGCGCATGCTTTTGCTATGAATATTGAAGGTATGCGTCGTAAAGGCTGGTCGAAAAATGTGATTCAAGGATTACGGGACGCCTTTAAACTGATTTACAAATCAGGATTAACCACTGAAGAAGCCATTCAGAAAATCCGTGCAGAGATTCTGCCAGAAGTGCCAGAAGCACAGCGTTTAATTGATTCACTAGAACAGTCTAAACGCGGGATTGTACGCTAACACGCTGTTTGAAGCTGATTCAAAAAACTGCTCCAATTGGGGCAGTTTTTTTATATCCAGATTTTGAGGTTTCTTGAACATCAGATACAAATTTCTACTCGTGCTTGGCCCGGATTTTGCTCATATTCAAGCTATACAATAAAAATTATTGCGGGAGAGCGGCACTTGGTGCTCGCCGAAGGAGCAACGACCCCGGAAACTCTCAGGCAAAAGGACCGTAATAATTCAAAAATCTGGAGAGAAGCACGCGCAGTGCTCACCGAAGGGGATGGTTGGGCTGAACATCAGTTCAATCGAAGCTCTCAGGTACCCTGACAGATGGGGCATCACGTCTGGAACAGCTGTTCCAAGGAGCGTTTTATGCCGCATGTTGTTGTCATTGGTGCAGGAATTACCGGGGTCACTTCAGCCTATGAGCTGATGCGTTTGGGCTATCAAGTCACGGTGATTGACCGGCATTTATACCCGGCGATGGAAACATCGTATGCCAATGGTGGCCAGTTATCAGCCAGTAATGCAGAAGTCTGGAATCAGAAAGCCACTGTACTGAAAGGCCTGAAATGGATGTCGCAAAAGTCGGCGCCGCTCTTATTAAATCCTGCATTTGATCTGCATAAGTATGGCTGGCTGATCGAGTTCTTAAGCAATATTCGCCATTATGAACACAATACCCAGGAAACAGTGCGCCTGGCACTTCTGGCACGCAAACGTTTATTTGAAATTGCAGAACAGGAACAGATTGATTTCAATTTGGAAAAACGTGGAATTTTGCATTTTTATCATAATAAAGCGGATTTTGACTTTGCAATTCGGGTCAATGATTTGCTCTGTCAGGGCGGGCTGGAGCGTTATCAGGTCAGTCTGGATGAAATCCGCCAGATTGAACCAAGTTTAACCGGACAGTATTATGCGGGTTTTTATTGCCCGGGAGATGCCACCGGCGATATTCATAAATTCACGGTGGGGCTGGCTCAAGTCACCATGCAGCAGGGTGTACGTTATATTTTTGGCCGGGATGTTCAGGATATTGAGCTAAACGCCCAGCAGGTACAGCTGAGTTATCGGCCAGCCATTGAAGATCCTCTGGCAGATCAGCCGATGGTAGAAACCTTACATGCCGATGCCGTGCTGATTTGCGGCGGTGTGAGTAGTTATCAATTGGCGCGACAGGTAGGTGATCGGGTCAATATTTATCCGGTCAAAGGCTATTCCATTACCGTCAATTTACAGGATGAGCAGAGCCAGAAGCAGGCGCCTTGGGTCAGTCTGCTAGATGAAAGTGCCAAAATTGTGACCTCTCGTTTAGGCGCAGATCGGCTGCGGATTGCCGGAACAGCCGAATTTAATGGCTATAACCGCGATATTCGCCATGACCGGATTCAGCCACTGGTGCGCTGGGTACAGCGGAATTTTGATATTTCAACTGAAAGCGTGGTGCCGTGGGCAGGTTTACGCCCGATGATGCCAAATATGATGCCGGTGATTCGGCAGGGCCAGCATCCACGGGTATTTTATAATACCGGCCATGGGCATCTGGGCTGGACCTTATCTGCGGCGACAGCACTGATGATTAGTCAGGAAATTGCGCAGCATTATCCGGTGACCGGGTAATGAGAACATTCAGTTGAGCTCTGTTTTAAAGTAACAGGGCTTTAGGAGAGATGCTGATCATCTGCCGGGTTCTGGCAAAATAAATTCATCAAAATAACGCAAATCGCTGTCAATTCAATGAGCTATTTGGCTTATACTCAGGCTTTAAATAAAATATTTTCGTTTTAAGATTTTGAACTGCCATTAAAAAATGGATTGAGATGCTGCCCTCCTGGGCAGACCGCGATATGTATGGATAAACGATGGCAAATATAATTCTGGTTGCGCTATTTCCTTTAATCTTTCTGATTGCGTTGGGCTATGTACTCAAGCGCTTTAGGTTTCTGGAAGATAAATTCTGGCACGGTGCAGAAAAGCTCAACTACTATCTACTATTCCCGGTGATGCTGTTTTTGGGCTTGGCGCATGCTGAAATTCAGGCCAGTGAGATTCGCCACATGATGCTGGGAGCAGGTCTGACCCTGCTGATTGCGGTTTGTTTGTTATATATTTTAAAGGCGCTGTATGGCACTGCAGCGGCGCGTTTCGGTGTGTATATGCAAGGGATGGTGCGTTTTAATACCTATATCGGCTTAGCACTGTCGGCGTCTTTGTTTTATCAGCAAGGTATGGCGCTGTTTGCTATTCTGCTGGTGTTTTGCATTCCTCTGGTCAATGTGCTTTCGGTTTTGGCTCTGACCAATTCAGAAGGGATGCGCTTGCAATCCATCCTGTTATCATTGTTGAAAAATCCCTTAATTTTAGGCTGTATTGCAGGCGGGGTGTTTAATCTGCTGAATTTACGCTTATGGATTGGCTTTGAAAATTATTTAAAACAGATTGCCATTTCCAGTTTGCCATTGGGCTTGATGTGTATTGGTGCAGCATTACAGTTTCAGGGGCTGCGTAAAGATCTGCGGACCTTGTTATTAAACACTTTTGGACGCTTGCTGTTGATGCCGATGATTGCGTTGGCGACCTGTCTGGCATTGAATCTGCCGGCCCTACATACCCAGATTCTGGTGATGTTTTTTGCCTTACCGACGGCCTCATCGGCTTATATTCTGACCAAAGTTTTGGGGGGAGATAGCCAGCTGATGGCCAGTGTGATTAGCCTGCAGACTGTGTGTGCGGCGTTCAGTTTGCCATTGATTTTGTGGTGGGTGATGTAAAGCGCTGTCAGGTTTTAATCATACAGACGATAAATACCGCTAAAACGCTCGCAGCCTTTTTGTTCAGTACGCACGGCTAAATAAGCCTTCTGGAAGTCGAGCTGGTAATTGCAGTCATGTTCATTATCAATAATATGCTGCTTTTGCTGCGGTGAGGTATAGGCCAGTAAGGAAATGGTTTGGGTGTCTAGCTTGTTGTTTGGACTGCGATAGGCCACACCTTCAATTTTAATACTGTCTTTATTTAGTTGATGAATCTGCAAATGTACCGGCTGCTTGGCCAGTTGTCCCTGTTCAAATTTCAGATAATGCTGGGTCATGCTCTGGTTCATCGAGCTAAAGAAATTTAACTGATCCAGACGCGCTTCAAACTGCTGTTTAAAACACTCGGTCGTTTTACACTGCTGCGCACGTTTAAACCAGAGCTGATGGGTATCTTGCAGAATACGCAGCGGGGCATCAGTCACCAGAAAAGCCGTCAGAAACTGATCATTGAGCTGCTCACGAATCTCCTGTAAATCGGCATGGCAGATTTTATTGAAAGCAGGCGTGTTGGCCTGCTCGCAATTGATTTTCTGTGCATGCGACAGCGGGGTGCCCGCGGCGCCCAAAAACAACAGGGTTCCAATGATTTTTATAAGATTCATCTCGGTTTTCAACAGCATGATCGCTTATACTTTCATTAGCTTGCGTAAGCTAACTATAGCGAAAGAGAAACTGTGAATACAAGATTTCAATCGTTTATTTCTGAAGGAGTTGAATATGGTTGCACAAATACGAATTGGGCAGGGAATAGACGTACATGCCTTTGAAGAAGGCGATTTTGTGACATTGGCCGGGGTTAAAATTCCACATACCCATGCTCTGAAAGCCCACTCAGATGGGGATGTGATTTTGCATGCACTGTGCGATGCCTTATTGGGTGCATTGGCACTGGGCGATATTGGGCAGCATTTTCCCGACACCGATCCTGAATTTAAGGGCGCTGACAGTAGGGTGTTGCTGAAATATGTTTATCAGCTGATTTTAGACCGCGGTTATTTGCTGAATAATGCCGACATTACCGTGGCCTGTGAACGCCCGAAACTGGCCAAGCACAATCTGGAAATGCGCCAGAGTATTGCTGATGTGCTGGATGTGGATGTGACTCAAATCAGCATTAAAGCCACCACCACGGAAAAATTAGGCTTTACCGGACGTCAGGAAGGAATTCTGGCTACAGCTACGGTGTTAATTTGTCACGCAAAGTGATCGGTTTTCATTAAGGAAATTTGCAGTTCCTGGGTTGCTTTACGGCCCTGAAGTTGTAAGGCAACAGCGTGAATCAGACCGGTCCAGGTTTCATTCGGTTCCCAGATCTGGTGCAACATTTCTTGCGCGGTTGGCATGTCCATATTCATATAATACTGACGATACAAATACATCAGGCTGCTGACATGCTGATTGGTGCCGCAGTGTAGCCAGACCATCTGATCCTGTACCAGATGATCAATCAGGTCTAAAACCAGCAGACACTGGGCGTCAGATGGGGTTTCCCAAGAAATCGGTAATTGTACATAGTTCAGGCCCAGTTCCAGACAGATTTTATCTTCATTGGCTAGATGCTGCTCGGCATCACTCAGTGCGACATTAACCACAGTGGTAATGCCATATTCTTTAATCTGACGTAACTGTTCCGCATTCGGCTGGCCGGATGTGTACAGGTGTTCATGCACAAACTGAAAGTGATCAATTTGGCTTAAAGCGGTTTCAATTTCATTCATCAGATAAAATTTCCTGCAACTGAAATGGAAACGCCATCTTGACGATGGCGTTTTTGAGTCAGTTTTAGCGGCTGGCTAAAACCTCTTTCAATGCTTCATGCATCTCAAGCAGGGATTTTTCAGTGGTTTCCCAGTCGATGCATCCATCGGTAACAGACTTACCATACTCCAAATCGCAAAGATTTGCAGGAATATCTTGACGACCGCCTTTCAAATGACTTTCGACCATAATCCCGACAATTGATTTATTGCCATCTAAAATCTGTTCGGTGATGTTTTTTAAGACCAGTGGTTGCAGGTACGGGTCTTTGTTGGAGTTGGCATGACTGGTGTCAATCATGATTTTGGTGCTGACTTTGGCTTTAATTAGCGCTGCTTCTGCATCGGCGACTGAACCGGCATCATAGTTTGGCTTGCCATTACCACCACGCAATACCACGTGCGCATAGTTGTTACCGCTGGTACGAATTACCGACACCTGACCATGTTCGTTCAGCCCCAGGAAGCTGTGACCATGTTTTACAGACTGCATTGCGTTGGTCGCAACAGTTAAGCCGCCATCGGTACCATTTTTAAAGCCAACCGGTGAAGACAGGCCAGAAGACATTTCACGGTGAGTCTGACTTTCTGTGGTACGCGCACCAATCGCTGACCAGGAAATCAGATCCTGATAATACTGTGGAGAGTTCGGGTCCAGTGCTTCAGTGGCACAAGGCAGACCTTTTTCATTCAGTTCCAGCAGCAGTTTACGGCCAATACGCAGACCTTTTTCAATATTGAAAGAGTCATTCATGTCCGGGTCGTTAATCAGACCTTTCCAGCCCACGGTCGTACGCGGTTTTTCAAAGTACACCCGCATTACGATGTATAAGGTATCTTTTACTTTTTCGCTCAGCACTTTCAGGCGGTCTGCATAATCATGTGCTGCCACAGGATCATGAATCGAGCAAGGCCCAATGACCACAAACAGACGTTTGTCTTTACCATCAAGAATATTGCGGATGGTTTCACGACCTTTCAGTACGGTGTGATAAGCAGAGTCAGTCAGTGGAAGTTCTGCTTTGAGTTCAGCAGGGGTCACAAGTGGCTGGATGCTTTTAATATTCACATCATCGATATCTGAAGGTGTAATAGGGTTAGACTGTAAAGTGTTCATTGCCGTCACTGGTTTAATCGTATACAAGATTGTTTAATAGCCTGAATATAACACGAATATAGCAGCCTATTGTTATAAAAAAGATCAATAGATTACTGAAAAAAAAGTGATGAATCGCAGAGATAAATTAAACTGGCGATGTTTTTTCAGCGCTCACCACCATCGCCGCTTCAACTGGTTGTGCCGGTTTGGATTTGACCGGGTTCAGCATAAAGTTCACCCCAAGCGCGAACAGGGTAATGCCCAGCACTTTACGGATAATTTTTTCAGGCAGGCGTGAGCTGACTAAAGTACCGACCACAATTGCCGGAATAGAACCGACCAGTAACCACATCAGCAGTTCAAAATCGACATTGCCCGAGGTCATGTGCCCCATACCGGCGACAAAGGTCAGTAAGACTGCGTGGACCACATCGGAGCCGATAATGCGGATCATTGGCAAGTTCGGGAACATTAGCACCAGCGCCATAATGCCGAAGGCACCTGCACCCACCGAAGATAGGGTGACGAACACACCCAGGACAATTCCCATCACCACAATCATCGCGCGCTTGTTGGTGGCCTTCAGGTCGACCTTTTCCAGGTCTTGAGTCATATCTGGCAATTCATGTTTGCGATATTTGTTGAAAAATTTTTCAATCTGGCTGCGGAAAATAATAGATATGCCGGTTAGGGTCAGCATAAAGCCCAAGACCATGGTCAGCACAGCTTTATAATGCGTGGACTGGCTTAAATAGTTGTCGAGTACCCAATGCGTTGCAAAAGACGCCGGGATACTGCCGACAGACAGCCAGATGACAATTGGCCAGACGATATTCATTTTTTTGGCATGGACCAGTGAACCACAGAATTTGGAAATTGCGGCATAGAGCAGATCGGTACCAATGGCAATGTGCGGTTCAATCTTAAACAGGCTGATTAAAATCGGGGTCATTAACGAACCACCGCCTACACCGGTCACACCTACACAGAAGCCAACCAAAACACCTGCCAAAATAAACTCAACTGCACCAAACATGGGGATATGCCATACATCAAAAAACGTGCTTATCTTATGACTTTCGGATATAAGTCGTTGGCATGATTAATGATTTGCTTATTCTAAAAAATGCTAAAGATGAGAAAAAGATCAACATTTATAGTGAAACAGCGTGGAGTAGATCTATCTGAAATCTGCTGGATTTAAAGCTGAAAAAAAGGGGATTTTTTAGTAAAAAGATCAGGATGTGCAGGGCCGAATAGACGGATTTTGTGATGACAGCGCAGCAAAATGGAAAGATAAAAAGATTAAAAATAGCAGGAAATTTCACTTTAAAATTATTATTTGTGTATTCAGTATCATTACATAGGGATGACATGTGTTGGGGTTTTGGATTTTATTTGATCAATCTTTCAGCATGATAAAAAGCAGTTAATGGTCATGAAACTGCAAGTCAGGTGGAATAGAGTGAAATAAAGCGGTGAAAGCGTAATAAATGAATGAGCCCAGCACAGCATCATCAATCAAACCTGATAGTCATGCTGTATAAAAACAAAGCAGTTAAAATATAGAAAAACCTGAATTTTTTCTCGGCTCAGAACAAACAGTCGTTACAGTCACTTCAAGCAGAATATGTTAAAATTCCACGCAGCAATTGAAGGAGCAAGGTCTTGCAAAAACGAAAACTGAAAATAGGCATTGTGGTGGGAGAAGTTTCTGGGGATACCTTGGGTGCCAGACTGATCCGCCGTTTTCGTGAGCAAGGCATTGAGGCTGAATTTGAAGGTATTGGCGGCCCGCAAATGATTGCTGAAGGCTTTAAAAGCTATTATCCGATGGATATTTTGTCGGTCATGGGCATTGTTGAAGTCTTAAAAGACATTAAAAAGCTGTTTGCCGTGCGTGATGGATTGGTTGAACAGTGGGTCAAGGAGCCGGTCGATGTTTTTATTGGGATTGATGCGCCGGACTTTAACCTGCGTTTATCGAAAAGCCTGAAGCAGAAAAGTCCAAGCATTAAAACCGTGCAGTATGTTAGTCCTTCGGTCTGGGCGTGGCGTCAGGGTCGTGTTCATGGCATTAAAGCCAATATTGATCTGGTGCTGTGTTTATTTCCATTTGAAAAAGCCTTTTATCAAAAATGGCAGGTTCCGGCTGCCTTTGTCGGGCATCCATTAGCGAGTCAGTTGCCTGTCGATAATAATCTGGCCGATGCCAAACTGGAACTGGGGCTGGAAGCTTCGCAAAAGCATATTGCCTTATTGCCCGGTAGTCGTCGTGGTGAAATTGAGCGTTTAGGGCCATTGGTTCTGGCAGCCGCTGAAATTCTGGCTGCGAAATATCCAAACTATCACTTCTTAATTCCCGCCATTAACGATGCGCGTAAACAGCAGATTGAAAGTTTATTACAGCATTGTGCTGCTGATCTGAGATCACGGGTTAGTCTGCTGGAAAATACCGATACAGAATCAAAAATTGGCCGTCAGGTCATGAATGCAGCGGATATTGTTGCGCTGGCTTCAGGTACTGCAACGTTGGAAGCGATGTTATTGCATCGTCCAATGGTGACTTTTTATAAGCTCAACCGGATTACCTACTGGATTGCCAAACTGCTGGTTAAAATTCCGTATTACTCGCTACCGAATATTATTGCCGGCAAAAAAGTCATTGAAGAGCTGATTCAAGAAGAGGCTACACCAGAGCGTCTGGCGCATGAAATTGAAAAGCTGATGCATATCGAAGCTGCACAAATTCAGGTGATGCAACATCGTACCATGCATAAACAGCTGCTATCCGGCAATTGTGAAGACCCGGTAGCGGCGATTCTGGCTATTTTATAAGAGCCTGCTGAAACTGCTGCCGGTACTGGCTTGGGGTCAGGGCAAACTGTTTTTTAAAAGTCTGGCTAAAGGCGGTTTCAGAAGAATAGCCAACTTTATAGGCAATTTGCTGGATTGAGAGCTGGCCATGACGTAAATATTGAGCCGCCAGTCTTAAGCGATGCTGCTGCAAATAGGCCAGTGGCGATTCGCCAACAATCTGGGCAAACAGATTGGCAAATTTTGAGCGCGACATGCAGCATTGTTCGGCTAGGGTTTCGACGGTCCAGCTTTTTTCCGGTTGTCCATGAATGGCGGTTAAAGCATTGGACAGTTCCGGATGGGTCAGGGCACTGAGCCAGTTATTAGAATCATTCAGCTGGGCAATATAATCACGCACACATTCAATAAATAAAATACTGATCAGATGATCAAGAATTTTATCGCGGCCGGGCCGGATCTGATGGCTTTCTACTGCCAGAAACTGTAAGCCAATTTGCAACCATTCCGGGGCGGTGCTGCTCATAATATGATGAATATGCATATAGTCCGGCAAGGCATTTAACAGCGGCTTGGCCATAATGCTGTCCATTGTGCCGTGCATGGCTAAAATAAATGATTTTTCACCGGATGCTTCACCAAACTCGATGGTCTGCTGGCGTTTCTGCTGAAACAGGTCACTAATATCCAGGGCATCTAGCCACTCCAGTTGCGTGCTACTTTTGCCAACATGGCTACCGCCGGAAGGAATCAGCACAATATCACCGGCCTGCGCATAGACCTGACGCTGGGTCGATAATTCCAGATATAATTCACCACTTAGTACCACATAGGCAATAATGGCGCTGTGATCCTGATATTGAAATGCCCAGTTTCCCTGTGGATTCAAATAGATAAATTCAGATTTGTTGAGATGAATATCATCAAAAATTTTACTTAAAGCATCCATACCGGGTTGATATCTTCTTATTTCGAGCTTAGCTATTTGGTCATTAAGCCTGAATTTATCGTGTGATGAAAGGCCAATTTCAGGCAATGTGGGCCAAAGACGTTTACATAGCTTTTTTGGACGTTTGCAACTGTTCTCTGTGGCTTGTTTGCTGAAATATATAGATAAGTTAAGCAGGATGGAAGTGCAGGCAATGAATGCTCCGCTACAGCTCACAGAACAACAACAGCAATTTTTACTTGGAAAATCCGGTCTGGCTTTAGATAAAAAACGTTATTTATGGCTGATTAGCCCATTTTTACCGGTTTTGGGTATTGGGATTCTGGCCGGTTACCAGTTTGCACCGAAACCATTTAAAACTGTATTTGCTCTAGGTGGACCACTGTTAATTCATGTGATTATTCCCAGCATTGATACTCTGGTTGGTAAAGATGAGCACAATCCAAGCCCGGAAGAGGTCAAGCTCTTGGAGCAGGACCCGTATTATTCCCGTCTGGTAAAAAGTTTTATTCCTTTGCAGTATATCGCCAATATTTATGCGGCCTATCTGGTCTCACGTAAAGAGACTTCGCTGCTGGATAAAATTTTTCTGGGTGCGTCGATGGGACTGGTTAATGGGGTGGCGATTAATACTGCACATGAACTGAGCCATAAATCCTCCAAACTGGAGCATTATCTGTCGCATCTGGCGCTGGTGCCGTCGGGTTATAACCATTTCCGGATTGAACATCCGTATGGGCATCATAAACGCGCTGCAACCCCAGAAGATCCGGCGTCTTCCCGTATGGGCGAAACCTTTTATGAGTTCTGGCCACGTACGGTGAAAGGCTCGTTTAAATCGGCAATTGAAATTGAAACCCAGCGTTTAAAACGCAAAGGCAAGAATTTCTGGTCCAAAGACAATGAATTGCTACAAGGTTGGGGCATGAGTGCGCTGTTTCATGCCGGAATGCTGGCCAGCTTTGGGAAAGGCATTGTGCCGTATTTAAGCACGCAGGCCTTTTATGCCATCAGCCTGTTTGAACTGGTCAATTATATTGAGCATTATGGCTTGCTTCGACAAAAAGATGCGCAGGGCAAATATGAGCGTACCCAGCCGGAACATAGCTGGAACAACAATAATATTGTCACCAATCTGTTTTTATATCAGTTACAGCGTCATTCCGATCATCATGCCTATCCGACCCGTCCATTTCAGGCCTTGCGACATTTTGATGAAGCGCCTGAATTGCCAAGCGGTTATGCCAGTATGTTGCTGCCGGCGCTGATTCCACCGCTATGGTTTAAAATGATGGATAAACGCGTGTTCAAGCATTATAAAGGTGATTTAAACAAAGCCAATATCCAGCCGAAACGCCGTTTAAGCCTGTTTAAAAAGTTCGGCCTGAAGGCAGATTAAGTATAGAAAAATCCATTCGACTGTTTTAGTCAGCCCTATGGTGAGTAGGGCTTTTTTGTACGCAGGCGGTTGATGTTACCCAGATTCATGTTCATTTAACGCTCTTTTCCATCCAGATTTCACAGGCATGACTATGACCGGTCTGGCCTTGTGGGGCAGACAAATGTACAAAACCGAGCTTTTCATAGAGTTTCACTGCCTGCCACAGTGATGCTGTGGTTTCCAGATAGCAGGACTGAAAACCGGCCTGCTGGGCAAAGTCAAAAGCGTGTTCCAGAATCTGTTTGGCAAATCCGTAGCCACGTACTGCTGGCAGAAAATACATTTTCTGGATTTCCAGGCGGCTTGGATCACCCTGCAAAGGCGCAGCACCGCCACCACCAAAAATGTCGCCTTGATTATTGGTAACGACCCAATACTGTGCGTGTGGCTGTGAATACACCGCATATAAATCATCGACCGCAGCATCGGCCACGGCAAAACCGGATTCCGGCGCCAGTCCAAATTCTTTGGAAACCTCACGAATAATACGGGCCAGTGCAGGATTATCTTGGGCTTGAATCGGGCGTAAAAAATACATAAGCGCAGTGCTAAAAGATAAAGAGATGAATTTTATCACTAAATATTCATCTCTTGAGCAGATTTGAGGTACATCTATTGGACTTTAAATGTCGCTTGATGCTGTACTCGGTATCTTATTTAAGTTCACTGGAACTTTTGCCCAGTTCACGTCGGGCAATAATCAGTTGCTGAATTTGCTGGGTGCCTTCAAAAATATCCAGGATTTTGGAATCGCGCGCCCATTTTTCCAGCAGTTCATCTTCGTTATAGCCCACAGCGGCGGCCAGTTCTACACACTTCAGGGTAATTTCATTCCCGACACGGCCAGCTTTGGCTTTGGCAATTGAGGCTTCTTTGGAATTAGGCTGCTTGTTATCGGCCATCCAGGCAGCTTTAAGCATTAATAAACGCGCTGCTTCCCATTCGGCTTCCATGCGATAAATCTGCGCGGCTATCTGGGAGCTGTGTAAATAGGTGGTCTGATAATGCTCATCTAGCTCATGTTTAAAAATCTGCTTGATCCGTTCCAGGGATGCTTTGGCACAGCCAATGGCCATGGCCGCGACCAAAGGACGGGTGTTGTCAAAGGTTTCCATCACCCCGGCAAAGCCTTTGGAGACATCAATCTCGGCATTGCCAAGTAGGTTGCTGGCCGGCACCCGGCAATCGACAAAGCTGATGGCTGCAGTATCCGAGGCTTTAATCCCGAGTTTATGTTCCAGTCGTTCTACGGTCATGCCGGGTGTACCTTTCGGTACCACAAAAGACTTGATGGCCGCACGGCCAAGCTTTTTATCCAGTGTGGCCCAGACCACCACGGCATCGGCGCGTTCACCCGAGGTCACAAAGATTTTCTCGCCATTCAGAATATAATCATCGCCATCTGCGACCGCTGTGGTGCGAATTGCCGCTGAATCGGAGCCGCAGCCGGGTTCGGTAATGGCCATGGCGGCCCAGGTGTCGTGAAAACGCTGTAACTGTTCGTCATTGGCCACTGCGGCAATGGCAGAGTTCCCCAGTCCCTGACGCGGCATACTCAGCAACAGGCCGGTATCGCCATAACACATTTCGACAATACTTAAAGCGGTGGACATATTGACGCCGTTTTTATTGCCACTGGCGGTATCACCGCGTTTATTCACTGCAGCGCCGGCGTTCATGCCATCACCACCGGCATTCATGCCATCGACCACTGAGGCTAGCATATCCAGTTCTTTCGGGTAGGCATGTTCTGCCTTGTCGTATTTACGTGAAATTGGACGCAGGACATTTAGGGCGACTTCATGTGCCTGATCAATCAGCAGTTTAAATTTTTTCGGGTTCTGTAAATTCATGGGCTGTTCCTTATTTTTATGGTTATTTAGGCATGCAGGCCAGACTGGACAATCGCGGTCGCGCGCAGATCACGATACCAGCGCTCGACCGGATGTTCTTTGGTAAAGCCGTGACCGCCCAGAATCTGCACGCCATTTGTGCCAATTTGCATGGATTTTTCTGCACATAATAAGCGTGCCAGATAGGCTTCCCGATGAAAGTCCTGTCCAGCTTCGGCCAGACTGGCAGCATTCAGCACTAGCATGCGCATCGCATCAATTTCAATCGCCATATCGGCAATCATAAAAGCCACACTTTGACGATGTGAGATGGGCTCGCCAAAGGCCGTGCGCTGGTTGGCATAGTCAATACAATAGGCTTTCACGGCTTCGCAGCACCCAACCGCCATGGCACACCAGACTAAATTACCCAAATCAATAAAAGCACTATAGTCAAAATCATCATCGCCCAGACGTTCGGCTGGGGTATGCTGAAAACTGAGGGTGACTGTTTCTGTGGCCTTCAGCCCCATTGCCGGGCTTTTTTGTGCACGAATGCTGCTGTCGCGTTTCACCACAAATACTTCTGGCTGGCCATTGAATTCAGCACTTACCAGATACAAGTCCGCCGTTTCACCCAGCATTACCAGAGTTTTTTCACCCTGAATCCAGTACTGGCCCTGGCTAAAAGTGGCTTGTGTATTTAAACGCAGCGGATCAAAAGCCGGTGTAGCTTCCTGCACGGCAAAGCTGGCGCGCAGTTCCGAATCTTCTGCAAAACTGGTCAGATAACGTGACTGGATGCTTTCAGAACCCCAGCGGATCAGGGCATTGATTACCCCAAAGGTCGATAATAAACCTGCGGTCAGGCTGAAATCACCCCGGGCCAAATGCTCGGCCATCAGAATATTAGTGACAATATTCTGCTCGCTGGCCACGCCACCCAAAGCCTCCGGCAGTGCATAATCATTCAGGCCCAAATCCTGACTGTGTCGCCATAACACTTCGGGAAACTGTTCCAGATGATCGGCCTGATGCGCCAGTGGATAAAGCACCTCTGTGGCAAACTGCTGCATGGTATCTACCGTCATTTGCTGTTCTTCGCTCAGGCTTAAATCAAACAGGGATTTTTGCTGATGGGGTAAACGCTGTCTGGGTACATCATCGTGCTTTTGAAAAGCTTTCTGGGTCACGCTTAAGGTTTTAAAGCCGGCTTTGGCCCCCTGATATAAAGATTTTTCTACAAATTTACGCAGTTTGAGCTGGTCTAAAACCTCGCTGCTGGCAAGCCGAGTGAGCAGCGACAGTCCAAATCCTTGGGCCTTGTTTACCATATTGGTCATTGTTGTTGTTCCATCATGCGGGTGATTATTTTTATGCTGACACGCGGCTGTTTAAAAAACCATGTCAGAACTGACATACTCAATTGTCAAAGATAAACGGTTGTTGTAAGATGAAACAGGAATCTAAATAGTTGCTTCTGTTTATATTTTTAATTTTTGGAAAGAGCGGGGAAGGGAGAGGATTGACCCGAATGACATTAGCTGCATTCGGGTCGGGTGTGGCTTTACTGGAATTTTTTGATCATGTCGCGCACATTGGTTTTGGCATCAATCACGGTCATAAAGGTATAAGCCCCAATAAATTTACGGCTAATAAACATAAACTCTTTCGGCGGAACACTGAAATAACGTGAAGCCATGGATTTAGAGGCCTGTTGCATCACCCGGCTATGCAGCTGGCTTTTTTTCCAGTCATAACGATGCTGATCATCCATCACACCGGCTGGTAAATCCGGGTTGTTTTCAGGACTGCTAAAGGCTTCGGTGGCCAGTAAAAAGACTTTGGCCATATCCGGCTTAATGCTTTGCGGAATGGAGTCAAAAAACTCATAACCGGTCATGGCTTTCACCATCATCTCCGCGTCATGCTGATAGCCGGCCTGAATCAGGTTACGTGCGACCGAGAGCAGGTTGTCATCAAACTGGCGAATGGCACCGAAATCCAGCAGCACAATTTTATCCTGTACATCTGCGCCATTGCCCAGACGTACTAGATAGTTACCGAAGTTTGGGTCGGTCTGCATTTCGCCCCATTCAAAAATTTCCCGCACAGCCACTTCTAAAGAGGCTTCACCAAGCAGGTTACGACGTTCTTGTGGTAAAGACAGCATCACCGGACTGTTGATTGGTACGCCACGTTCAAAGGTCATGCACAGCACCTGATCGGTACAGTAATCTTCAATAATGGTTGGAACGATATAGCGCGGGTCCTGCTTTAAACGCTCGGCAAAACGGCGTGTGGTGGCTGCCTCAATCCGATAATTGACCTCGCGGTGCATCATTTCGCGGACTTCATCAAACCACTGATCAAATTCGCGGGTTTGCGGCACCATGCGGGTCAGTTTCAGCATGTTTTTAAACAGACTCATATCCGAATCAATGGCATCGGCCACACCCGGATACTGGATTTTTAATACCAGTTCCATACCATCAGATTTACGGGTGGCGCGGTGTACCTGAGCTAAAGAGGCAGTACCTAAAGGCTCATGGTCAATGGTGAGATCATTAAGTTTGGAACCTAACTGGTCCTGTAACTGGGTTTTAATCGCAGGCCAGGCCAGGGCAACAGTCTGGTTATTCAGGGTATTCAGGGCTTGGGTGATTTCTTCAGGCAGGAAATGTTCGCCGTAAAGCGCCATCATCTGGCCAATTTTAACGATAGAGCCTTTCAGTTTGCCAATTTCTGCGACCAGATAATCGGCCTGTTCTTTCATGGCTTTTTTGCGTTTCTTTTCTTTTTCTTCTTCACTGGAAAAGATTGAACCGGCGCTGGAGGCGGCCCAACGTGTCCCGGCCAGCAACGATGCCTTCGCGATCGATAAGCGTCGATCCATAGAGGAAGTTTTCAATTGTTTAAGCTTATCGTTCTGATCTGACATGTAAATTTAATCCTTCAATCAGCAATTCGCAGAAAGGTCATAGTTTAACGAATATTAACGGGTCTTAACGTATTAAAAAAGTTCAAGTTGCTGAATGTCGAGTTAAGTTTTGCATTCTCTATGAAATAGCCTAAGCAAAATCTATAAAGATGCAATTTCGCTCACTCACATCCGGAATTTAATCTTGAGGGTACTTTTTTGTTGCAGCATCTGCTTGTTTTCATCAATGTATTTTAAAATCAGGCTTTGTACCGATTCATGCAGAAAACCATGCGCATAGCCTTTGACAATAATAATGCTGGGCAGGTTAAAGAACAGATATTTGGCATCATCCAAAGTCGCATCCTGAAAAATGCCGCGTTCCACCAGCATCTGCTGTAAAAACTGTTTTTCCTGCAAGACACGCGGTGAATCGTTGTCATTCCAGTAGTTTTGACGCATGGCCAGCAGGTTATTGTGTTTGTAACTCATATCAACAGGTTCACGGGAGTCTCATAGTCAATATAAGGTCTATTTTTGCAGATTCAATCGCAAAATGGCAGGAAATTGTGAAGATCTGGAAATTCTATCCTGTTCATCGCTATAGGTTTTTTGCTTGAAGTTCAGTAATATGCTTTACATAAATTAAAACAAAGATGATCGCTGTGTTTGGCAGCAAGGGGAATATGATGCGTTTAGCATTCATCGGGGGAATGGCCTGGGCGCTGCTGGCGGGTTCGGCCTATGCGCAGGAAAGTTATTCAAAACAGTATATTCAATGTAGCAATCATGCTTATGGGCAAACATCGGTCTTGCAAAAATGTGTCAATAAAGAACTGAAACAGCAGCAAAAACGCTTAAAGAAAAGCTATAAGTCTTACTATCGGGCCAGTGGGGCACATCAGGCCAATATTACCCAGCAACATGCGCTGTGGGAGCAGCGTTTAAAGCAGCAATGCTATCGGGGCATGAACGGTGATGTTGCCAAATTGCAGCAATCGCGTTGTACGCTGGCACAGGTGATTGATCAGGCCAATTATTATCAGAGCAAATTTATTGCCCGTTAATCCTGTACTTACCATTTCAGGGCTTTATTCCAAATCTGGCTAAGGCCGTAAAAGTTGAGATCAATTTATCAGATTGAAATCCGGCTTTTACGCACAGAGACATTATAAAAGCGCACAAAACAAGGTATCATAAGGCGTTTTAAAAAATTGACTCTGGAGAGACCTTAGGTGGATCGACCGACTATTAGCCCTGAACATTTGCAGGAAGCCGCTGAAACATTAGTCACCATTCGTGATTTTATCCGTTTTGGTGTAACAGCATTACGTCAATATGATGCACATCTAGGTCAAGGTACAGAAGATTATTTTGCTGAAAGTTCCGCGTTGGTATTACAAACCCTGTCGCTGGACTGGAATGCCGATGCAGAAATTCTGGATGCCAAATTACTGCCGAGCGAAAAGCAGGAATTTTTAAGTCTGCTGGAGCGTCGTATTAATGAACGCACGCCAACCTCTTATCTGCTCAATCTGGCCTATTTCTATGGCAAGCCGTTTTATGTCGATGAGCGTGTACTGATTCCACGTTCGCCAATTGCTGAACTTATCGAAAACCGTTTTGCGCCATATTGTCTGGATGAAAATGGCCAGATGGGTGAAGCCAATAATAACTTGCCAGCCAACCCAAATCCGCAAATGCCACGTCGTATTCTGGATATGTGTACCGGTTCAGGCTGTATCGCAATTGCATTGGCTTATGCTTTCCCGGATGCAGAAGTGGATGCGACCGATATTTCTAAAGATGCTTTAGAAGTTGCGGCCATTAACACCGAACATCACAACATGCAGTATCAGGTGGCGCTGCTTGAGTCGGATTTGTTCTCTAAAATTCCAGCAGAAAATCAGTATGATCTGATTGTATCGAATCCACCATATGTCGATGCCGAAGACATGGCCGACCTGCCAGATGAATTCCGTCATGAGCCAGAGCTGGCGTTGGCTGCCGGTCAGGATGGTCTGGACTTGGTGCGTAAAATGCTGGCCCAAGCCGCAGACTATTTAACCGAAGATGGTCTGATTGTGATTGAAGTCGGTAACTCTGAATGGGCCATGAAACAGAACTTTAATACCGTCGATTTCCACTGGCTACAATTCCAGAAAGGTGGTTCAGGCATTTTTGCCCTAACCGCAGCACAGTGCCGTCAATACCGCGATTTATTCATTCAATCTGTTAATTCATAAAGGAGTCGTTGCACATGGCAGGTAATAGTATTGGACAACTCTTCCGTGTCACGACTTGTGGTGAATCGCATGGTGTAGGCCTGATGGCCATTGTTGATGGTGTACCGCCGGGCCTGGAACTGACTGAAGCCGATTTACAGCACGATTTGGACCGCCGTAAGCCGGGGACTTCCAAATTTGCAACCCAGCGTAAAGAGCCGGATCAGGTTGAAATTATTTCTGGGGTATTTGAAGGTAAAACCACCGGTACCCCAATTGGCTTGCTGATTCGCAATACCGACCAGAAATCCAAGGATTATGGCAACATTGCCCAGACTTTCCGTCCGGGTCATGCCGACTATACTTATACGCAAAAGTACGGTTTCCGTGATTATCGTGGTGGTGGTCGTTCCAGTGCCCGTGAAACTGCGATGCGTGTAGCTGCCGGTGCGATTGCCAAAAAATATCTGGCAGAAAAATTCGGGATTCTGATTCGTGGTCATGTGACCCAAATTGGTACAGAAAAAGCGGAAAAGCTGGACTGGAATGAAGTGCCGAATAACCCGTTTTTCTGTGGCGATGCCGATGCTGTGCCACGTTTTGAAGCGTTGGTGACTTCATTACGTGAACAAGGCACCAGCTGTGGCGCCAAACTGGAAATTCTGGCCGAAAAAGTGCCTGTGGGCTGGGGCGAGCCGGTATTTGACCGTTTAGATGCCGATATTGCCCATGCCATGATGTCGATTAACGCGGTTAAAGGCGTAGAAATTGGCGATGGTTTTGCCGTGGCGGAACAGTTCGGTCATGAAACCCGTGATGAACTGACCACACAAGGCTTCCTGGCCAATCATGCTGGCGGTATTTTGGGTGGTATTTCCAGTGGTCAAACCATTCGTGTGGCGATTGCGCTTAAACCAACGGCGTCTATTACCACACCGGGTAAAACCATTACCATTGACCGTGAAGATACCGATGTACTGACCAAAGGCCGTCACGATCCATGTGTGGGTGTGCGTGCTGCACCAATTGCGGAAGCGATGCTGGCGATTGTGCTGATGGATCATTTCTTACGTCACCGTGCACAAAATGCCGATGTGGTGGCGCCATTTGCACCGATTGAGCCTTAATTATCCCAGATTAAAGAAGCCGGACTGAATGTCCGGCTTTTTTTATGGCGATAGGTTGTATCAGTTTGAAATTTCCTAAGAAAATACCACGATCAATGAGATAAATACAGAAGTTGATTGAGCTTGAATCTAAATATTGGTTGCTTTATCACCACCTTAAATTAAGCATCCATATAGACATCAATTCAGATATAAATAAAAAGCGGGGTTGGATAAAAATAGATTTTAATTTTTAAAAGAGATCGGGCTGATCTTTTTTAAAGGATGTGGGAAATCATCTTGTGATGAAATTGTGCTGATCCCATTTTGTATCAGAATGGATCTCCCAGAAATTAAAAAGCTCCCCGAAGGGAGCTTGTTTCATCAAGAAAAGAACCAGGTGTAATAGCCCCAGATCATTAATGGCCAGGCCACAAATGGACTAAACAGCCATTTCCACAGCCAGAAACGTGGGACAAAACCAACACCATGGATAAATCCGCCGGAAATGCCAATCATTATATACATCATGGCACTGTGGCTGTAATTGCCATCGGCATCCAACATGGCAGCTGGATGAAGTAATAACACGGCTGCCAATGGAAAGGCCAATAAGCAAGAAATGACCATCGCAAGTTTATTCGGTTTTTTTTCGATTACTGGAGTTTCCATTACAACCTCTGTCATGACTTATTCCTCATCCAGGTCTTGATGATGCTCGATATAGAGCGCACTCAGTACACCTGCAAAACAGGCCATCAAAATACCGAGAATCCAAGCAAAATACCACATAATCTTTACTCCTTTAGCGCATAGCCTTAGTACAGGCTATGCGAATTCTCTTTGATGTGTTTGTTGGTAATCACGCCCCACATCTTGTAGTAACACCAGGTGGTGTACAGCAAAATGATTGGCACAAAAATACAGGCTGCAACAGTCATTACCGTTAAAGTATTTTGACTAGATACCGCATCCCACATGGTCAAGCTAGATACAGGATCTATGCTCGATGGCATCAGGAATGGGAACAGGGCAAAACCTGCAGTCAGAATCGCACCTGTTACTGCCAGTGCAGAACCAGTGAAGCTTAAACCTGCTTTACCTTTAGAGGCTGCCAGAATCACAATGATACCGCCAAGAATACCCATAATTGGTGCAATCATGGTGATCGGGTAAGCCGAGTAGTTGTTCATCCAGCCCGGGTTGGCATTGGTCATCACTTCTTTGGCTAACGGGTTTGCAACGCTACCGGTGTCATATGGTGTAACCAGGGTATAACCTTGGATGCCACCAAAGTATAACCATGCACCTGCCAGCAGGAAGCAGACCAGGAACACGATACCGCTGATTTTGGTGGCTTTGGCAGAACGCTCGCGTAAAGCACCATCGGTACGTAACATTAACCATGCACCACCATGCGCACACAGCATGGCCAGACTCACGATACCGCAGACCAAAGCAAACGGGTTAAGCAGGGCAAAGAAGCTGCCGGTGTAGTTGGATCGTACAGTCTCATCCAGTTCAAAAGGTACACCTAAGAACATGTTACCGAACGCTACGCCAAATACCAGCGCAGGTACTGCACCACCGATACATAGACCCCAGTCCCAGGCAGTACGCCATTTAGTGTTTTCCAGCTTGGAGCGGTAGTCAAAGCCGACCGGACGCAGGAATAGCGCAAACAGGACTAAAAGCAGCGCCCAGTACATGCCCGAGAAGGCAGTTGCATACACCATTGGCCATGCAGCAAATAGTGCACCACCAGCAGTAATGAACCAGACCTGGTTACCGTCCCAGTGTGGGGCAATCGTGTTGATTGCCGCACGACGTTCTTCATCATTTTTTCCAACGAATGGCATGATCGCCATAGAGCCCATATCGAAACCATCGGTGAGGGCGAAACCGATGAGCAGTACGCCCACCAGTACCCACCAGATGATTTTGAGTAATTCATATTCGATCATGCTTGAGTCTCCTCAGATGCTTTTTTGGCAGCTTCCAATTTTTCGAAATGGTATTTGCCGGTATGTAACGAGCTTGGACCAAGACGAGAGAATTTAATCATCAGGTACATTTCAATGATCAGCAGTACGGTATAGAACGATGCTAATGCAATGATTGAACCCCATACATCGCCAGTACTTAAGCTAGATGCAGAGAGATATGTTGGTAGAACTTCACCAATAGTCCAAGGTTGACGACCTACTTCAGCCACATACCAGCCAGTTTGTGCAGCAATCCATGGCAATGGTAGGGCAATCAGGGCGAATTTTAATAACCAAGGTTTGTTTTCTGCATTACGTTTTGCTACAGCCAGTGTTGCCAGAACGAACAGGAGTAGCATTAAGAAGCCAGAAGCCACCATGGCACGGAAGGCCCAGAACAAGCTTGGAACGTGTGGAATAGTGTCTGCTGCAGCAAGTTTGATTTGCTCATCAGTCGCATCTACCACGTTAGGTGTATATTTTTTCAGTAACAGGCCATAACCTAGGTCTTTTTGAGATTCATCAAATGCCGCTTTGAGTTCTGGTGAGCTGTCACCTGCACGCAGTTGTTCAAGTTGCTGATAAGCCACCATACCGTTACGGATACGCACTTCATGCTGGGCAATCAGGTCTTTGATCCCGGTCACTTCTTCAGTGGTTGAACGTGTGGCAATCAGACCCATCACATACGGAATTTTAATCGCGTAATCGGTAGTCTGGGTTTCCTGATTTGGAATACCAAACAGGGTAAATGCAGCCGGTGCGGGGTGAGTTTCCCATTCTGCTTCAATCGCAGCCAGTTTGGTTTTTTGGACATCGCCCAGTTCATAACCAGACTCATCACCTAGTAAGATTACAGACAGGGTAGATGCCAGACCGAAGATAGCCGCAATCGCGAAAGAACGACGCGCAAATGGCAGGTCACGTTTTTTCAGCAGGTAGTAGCTCGAAATCGCCAGAACGAAAATCGCACCTGTAACATAACCGGCAGAAACGGTATGGACGAATTTAACCTGTGCCACCGGGTTGAAAATTAGCGCACCGAAATCAATCATTTCCATACGCATGGTTTCATAGTTAAACGCAGAGCCGACCGGGTTTTGCATCCAGCCGTTAGCCACCAGAATCCACAGTGCCGACATGTTTGAGCCCAAGGCCACCAGCCAGGTTACACACAAGTGCTGTACCTTGGACAGACGATCCCAGCCGAAGAAGAACAGACCAATAAAGGTCGATTCAAGGAAGAAAGCCATCAAGCCTTCAATGGCCAGCGGAGCACCAAAAATATCACCCACGTAGTGCGAGTAATACGCCCAGTTTGTACCGAACTGGAACTCCATGGTCAGGCCGGTAGTTACCCCTAAAGCAAAGTTAATACCGAACAGTTTTCCCCAGAATTTGGTCATGTCCTTATAAATTTCTTTGCCGGAAATCACATAGGTGGTTTCCATAATGGCCAGAATAAAAGCAAGACCAAGTGTCAGTGGAACAAAAATAAAATGATACATCGCGGTCATTGCGAACTGGAACCGCGAGAGATCGACCACGCTTTCAGAAATCATCAACGTGTCTCCTTGATTTGGGAAGGATTGCTGGCAATACGCTCAGCAACTTGAGAGTCAAAATTTTCAGGAATGGTAGGGGCATCGAACCAGATATTTTTAATCGCCATTAAAATAACAACCTTAATTATTAAAATGGCTGCTATTTCTCGGGTTACGCGACGGTTCAAATCTTTCGGGACTAAGCTCATAGAAACAAGCCTGTTTTTTAAACTGTGTCTTATATTATTAAACAAAATAATACAAAAAATAAATAGTCTGCACAGTTAAAATAAAAATATATTGTTTATGTATTAAAATACAGTAGCTTATAAAAAGTTTTTTTAATTTTTAATCAAAAATATTCCGGTTAAAAACCTGACTAAAACGCTTGTATTTATAATAATGATTATTCTGACTAAAATGGTGTGAATTAAAATTTAATTCTGACTAAAATAGTTATATTTAAAAATTTTGACGATTTTATTAAAAATTCCAGCTTTTAATTTTTAACTTTTATTCAATAATCGGGTGTTAAAAAATGGCTGTAAGGGTTGAGGTGTAAGCATTTGCACAGAAAACAGTCAAGCACCAAAATGAAGCAATTTGTAGCAAATATGCACAATGAAGTACGATAAAAGTGCAGTAAGCAGCAACACGGAAAATTTTTTAGTCTTCAACGTGGAGGGCAGAGTGAACAACTACAACGAACAACCATAGAGATAGTCATAATGCACAGAACAGCTGATCTTGAGGCCAAGAGAAAGTGAATCGAGCAGCTTAAACGGAAAGAACGAATGTACACGGCAAGGAAGAAGGGAAAGCTGCGAGATACACGGCGTTGTAGCTTTATCTTGGACAAAGTAAGGATGGAATTGCTGCTGAAAGAGGAGCGAGCTTAAATCAGCTGCTACTTTCGCCATAGAACAGATTGTTCGAGGCGGAAATTTTCTTGGCAATGTAATAGGATTTTTTTTGCCGGATTAAAATCACTTGCGCCTGAAATTCTAGTTCACCAAATTCCGGCTCGACCTGCACGTAATGCAGCTGGCCGTATTCATCACGAACCCGGGCCTGAGCCGAAAAACCGGGACGGGCATTGCCACTGGAAATGGTGGCCAGTCGGCCCAGCAAATTGACATGCTGAATGGTTTTTTGTGGTTTAATCACCTGATCCAGACAGTGAATCATAAACACGGTAAAAAACAGGGCAATGATAAGCGCTGGTAAAATCAGATAATACGATGGAACAAAACTTTGCTGCTGTGAATAGAGCGCAAACTGCAGGAAATAGCCTGCAACACTAAAATTCAGGAGCAGAAACACGAAAATCAGCAGTTTGGAGAATTTAACATTGAGTAAGGGCGAGTCTAGCAGCCGCTGCGGAAACAGCTGCTTGAATATCGCGCTGGGCTTGAGATTAAAATAATGCCCCACAATTTCCGCCAGGCTGAGCAAGACAAGTGCAATCAGACTTAAATGAAAAGGAATTAAGTCGATGTCTAATACAAACTCAAGCATGGCGTAACCTGCAGATGGGGCTTAAAATTATTCTGTTAAGTAAATTCCGCCATCAGAATGCACGGTAATCTTTACTTTTTCAAGTGCTTGACCTTGGCATGGGCCAGAAATACATTCCCCGGTTTCAACCACAAACAGCGCACCGTGGGTCGAACATTCAATAAATTCCTGATCCCGGTCTAAAAACTGGTTTTCCAGAAATTCAAGCTCAACCTGCAAATGCGGGCACAGGTTCTGATAGGCATAGAACATGCCATCACGTTGGGTAATAAAAATGGTATCGCCATCTGGAAGCTCGAACGAGCGTGCTTCACGTTCAGGGATATCTTCGGTCATGCAGATTTTATGCATTAGGCACATTCCTTGTTATAGCTCTGAAGAAGGGTTGCGTACTGTTCAACCTCTAGACGTGGACCAAATTGTGACACCACTTCACTGGAAATTAAAATGGCCAGCTCGGCAGCGGCTTTAAAGCCAAGGTTGGCATTTAAGGCATACAGGAACGCACCGGCAAAAGCATCACCCGCACCATTGGCATCAATGGCATGTACCTGACGGCCTGCAACGCTAAAGGTATGTTGACCATCAAAAATCATTGCGCCTTGTGCACTCATTGTAATGACAACGTATTTGCTTTTTTGTTTTAGCTGTTCCAAAGCGGCCTCAGCCGTGTCGGTACCGGTATACATCATGGCTTCCTGCTGGTTACAGAACAGCAGGTCCACGCCATCATCGAGTAATTCATCCAAACCTTGACGTGCATATTGCACCATCGCCGGGTCAGATAAGGTTAAGGCAATTTGGGTCTGGTGAGCTTTGGCAATTTCACGTGCCTGTTTTACCGCCTGACGGGCGCTGTCCGAAGTCGATAAATAACCTTCGATATACAGCCATTTCGCGGTTTTTAAGGGTTCAAAGTCAATTTGTGCATCGGTGAGTTCTGCAGTAATACCCAAATAGGTATGCATGGTGCGCTCAGAATCCGGGCTGACTAATACCATACAGGTTCCGGTTACGCCTTCACTGACCGATTTTGCGGTGGTGCGAATGCCCGCATCATTCAGGCCGTTCAGGTAAATTTCACCCAAGTTATCATTGCCCACGCGGCAGGCATAAAAGGCAGAACCGCCCAATGCGCTAAAGGCAACTGTTGTATTTGCAGCCGAACCGCCTGAAGCTTGACCTTTATAGCTTTGCGTTTGCTGTAAGTTGTTGTATAAATTTGCTTGGGTTTCGCCATCGGTCAGCTGCATGGTGCCTTTTTGCAAATTTTGTTGAGTAAGGAAGTCATCAGAGACTTGAAATTCCTGGTCAATGAGTGCATTACCAATTGCAAAGAGGTCAACAGTTGCCATGTCGTTCAATCACATCAAAAAATAAATGCTAAGTTTACACCAATGCTCAGGATTGCTGTAGATTTGTGAATAAAATTCATTTTTTAGACGGTTTTATTCATTGAGGAAAGTTAGTAAAGCAGATCAGGATAGTGAAATGAATATCGAGATAAAAGAAGCGCAAGGATTACCAGAGCAAATTGTCGAGCTTGAAAAACAGGCATCGAAAGAGGGTTTTGCTTTTGTACAGCGTTTAATTGATGAGTATCAGAGTGCCAAGAATCGTTTCGATCAGCCTGGGGAGTTTTTACTTTTTGCTTATGATCAGGACAAGCTGATTGCCTGTGGCGGCCTGAACCAGCAGTGGAATGATCAGGAAGTGGAACAGGGAATTGGCCGGGTGCGCCGTTTCTATGTATTGCCTGAATATCGTAAACATGGCGTGGGCAAGCTGTTATTGCAATACTTAGAGAAAAAGGCACGTCCTCATTTTTCGGCCCTATGTCTGGATACCGAAACCAAATCTGCGGCGCATTTTTACCAGAAGCAGAATTATGTCTATGTCGAAAACCATCCCAATTATAATTATTTTAAATATTTGGTTTAAACGGCAGCATGAGCTTCGGACTGGGGTTTGAAAATTGCCAGGGTTGCAAATTTCTATAATTTTAGTCGGGATTTAAGCGTGAATTATATCAAGAACTAAAGCTATAATGGCTTTAGTTTTTTTATTTTGATGATTAGGAGATCGCATGACTGTAGATGTCACTGAAACCATTTCTCAAACCGTTCATCCTGCGTTTCAGTTGGTACGTCAACACCATGTTGAAGCCTTAGACATTTTAGTGTCTGAATATAAGCATCGGGTTACCGGTGCGGTGCATTATCATTTGGCCACCAATCATGATGAAAATGTATTTCTGGTGGCATTTCGTACCCAGCCCATGGATTCCAAGGGCGAAGCGCATATTCTGGAACATACTGCACTGTGTGGCTCTGAAAAATTCCCGGTACGCGACCCGTTTTTCCTGATGATTCGCCGTTCATTAAACACCTTTATGAACGCCTTTACCGCAGCCGACTGGACGGCCTATCCATTTGCCACCCAAAACCAGAAAGATTTCCAGAACCTGCTGGAGGTGTATCTGGATGCAGCCTTTGCAGCCAACCTGAATCCACTGGATTTTGCCCAGGAAGGGATTCGTATCGAGCTGGAAAATGGTGAGCCTGTATATAAAGGCGTGGTCTTTAATGAAATGAAAGGCGCGATGAGTTCGCCTTCAGATCAGCTGTATCACCAGTTGGCACATCATTTGTTCCCGGAAACCACCTACCATTACAATTCCGGTGGTGACCCGAAAGATATTCCAGACTTAACTTACCAAGAGTTAGTGGATTTCTATAAATCCCATTATCACCCAAGTAATGCGGTATTTATGACTTTTGGTAATCAGTCAGCGTATGACTTGCAAGAACAGTTCCAGAGCTTGGCTTTAGCCAAGTTTGAACAAGGCGAAACCCTGTATTCAAAACCTGAGCGCCGTTTGGCTGCGCCAGTGACCGTAACTGAAAGCTATGCGGTCGATGCTGAAGATTTAAAAGACAAAACTTACCATGTTCTAAGCTGGTTATTGCCAGAAGCCAGTGATATTAAACTGCGTTTGGGCATGCGTCTGGTCGAAGGTGTGTTACTGGAAAACTCGGCTTCACCACTGCGTCATTATTTAGAAACCTGTGGTTATGCGCAATCAACCGGGCCATTTATGGGCGTGGATGATTCCAACTTTGAAATGACTTTCTTCTGTGCCATTCAAGGTTCTAATCCTGAGCATGCAGCAACCTTTAAAGAGGGCGTCTTCAAGGTACTGCAAGAAGTGGCGTCTAAACCGGTCGACAGCGATACCGTCAATGCCATTTTACACCAGATCGAGCTGCATCAGCGTGAAATTAACGGCGATGGTATGCCATACGGTTTAAGCCTGATTCTAAACGGCTTGAGCAGCGCGATTCACCATAGTGATCCGGTGCATGTCTGGGATGTTGACAGTGCCATTGAACAGGTTAAAGAAGAACTGAAAGATCCAATGTGGCTGTCTCAGTTGATTCAGCAGCACTTGATTGGTAATCCGCATCGCGTCCAAATGACCCTGGTCCCAGATGCCAGCAAATCAGCCAAAGATGCCGAAGCTGAAAAAGCCCGTCTGGCTGAAATTGGTGCGCAGCTGACCGAAGCACAAAAAGCAGAAATTATCGCCCAGACCGAAGCGCTAAAAGTGCGTCAGGATACCCCGGATGATTTAAACCTGCTGCCAAAAGTCGGCCTCGAAGATGTGCCGGCAGAATTGCAAATTGTACAAGGGCAGCTACGTGAGATTATCTG
The DNA here is from genome assembly GCF_013418865.1 of Acinetobacter sp. YH12117. Taxonomy (NCBI): domain Bacteria; kingdom Pseudomonadati; phylum Pseudomonadota; class Gammaproteobacteria; order Moraxellales; family Moraxellaceae; genus Acinetobacter; species Acinetobacter sp. YH12117. The sequence continues at coordinate 174,255 of NZ_VPBF01000001.1, read as the reverse complement.
CAACCGCATTGATACACCATTAAACCTGTATCATGCCGGTACCAACGGTATTTATTACCAGCAGGTCTTGGTGCGTATTCCCGATGAGATCGTGAAATCGCCTTATTTTAATCTGCTGTCGATTTTAATGGGTGAAGTCGGTGCCGGTGAATATGATTATCTGGAACTGCAACAGCTGCAAACTGCAGTGAGTGGCGGTCTGGGTATGGGGGCATCCTTACGCTCTAAGGTCGATGACAAAAACCGGATTAGTGCCTGGCTGACCTTAACCACCAAATCACTGGTGAATAATTTTGATGCCATCCGCCTGCTAAAAATTGCCTTTGAGCAACTGCGTTTTGATGAAAAAGACCGGATTATCGAGCTATTACAGCAACGTAAAACGCGCTGGCAGTCCCGGGTATCGGGTGCAGGACATAGCTATGCCATGCAGGCCGCTTCACGTAACCACAGTGCTTTAGCGCTGCGTGACTATCACAATACTGGTCTGGGTGCATTGAACTGGTTAAGCGAGCTGGTCAGCAAAATTGAACAGGATGATGCTGCTTTTGATGCGCTGATGGATGAGCTTAAGCTGATTCACAGTATGTTGCTGCAAGCGCCAAAACAGTTCCTGCTGGTCTGTGAAGAGCCACAATCAGACCGTTTGATTGAAGAAATCCAGACCGTGTGGGACAAGCTGGCAATTGAACCGCACGAGGCAGCTTTAACTCAAGTGCCTGTTGAAAATAACAATGCAGATGAAGCCTGGCTGATTCAGGCCAATGTACAGTTCTGTGCGGCAGCGTATCCTGCGGTGGAAGTATCGCATCCAGATGCAGCACCATTGATGGTCTTGGCGGCGTATTTGCGCAATGGCTTCCTGCACAGTGCCATCCGTGAAAAAGGCGGCGCCTATGGTGGCGGTGCCAGCTATGATGGCAATGCCTGCTCGTTCCGTTTCTATAGCTACCGTGACCCGCGTCTGGCTGAAACCTTTAAGGATTTTGACGCCAGTGTGGACTGGTTGCTGAATACCGAGCAGTTACCGCATCAGCTGGAAGAAGCCATTCTAGGTTTGATTGCCAGCATGGATAAACCAGGCTCTCCAGCCGGTGAAGCAATTACCGCATGTTATGCCTTATTGCATGCGCGCACCCCGGCCTTTAGAACCAAACTGCGTGAGCGTTTACTGGCGGTTACTTTAGATGATCTGAAACGTGTGGCCGACGTTTATTTACGTCAGCAAACCCCGGTGAAATCGGTGGTGGCACCGGTGGCGAAACGTGAAGCGCTGCAGGAGCTGGGTTTCCAGATCAAACAAGTCAATTAAAAAAACAATAGAGGAAGTTCTATGGCGTTCAATCCTGTTGAGCGCACAAGCTGGTCGCTGAGTGTTACTGCACTCAGCGCTTTGTTTGTGACACATGTACAGGCGCTGGAAGCAACGGTGGTCACCATTCCGCCGACACCGGAGGCCTGTGTGGCGCTGGAGTCCAATGCCGAGCGTTTAGCCTGTTATGATGCTTTATTCAAGTTGCCGGAAGCGGAAAAGGCAGATCTGGTTTCCGAGCGTCAGGCAGCGCAGCAATTGGCCCCTCCACCAGAAACCGTTAAAGAAAAAATTGTAGCCGGGGTGAACAACCTGTTTTCACTGGAAGGCTCACATATTGATCCGAACGTGTCGTTGCTGGATAAGCGCTGGGAACTGGCACCTGAAAGCAAGCTGGGCACCTGGAATATTCGGGCCTATCAACCGGTGTATCTGATGCCGGGCTTCTGGACCTCCGATAAAAACGAACGTCCATCCAGTCCCAATGAAAACAATACCGTTACTGAAGCGCAGCAGCAGAACCTGACATCAACCGAGGCCAAATTCCAGTTGTCACTAAAAACCAAAGCGGTTGAAAACCTGCTGGGCGATAATGGCGATCTCTGGCTCGGTTATACCCAGTCCTCACGCTGGCAGGTTTATAATGGTGAAGAATCACGCCCATTTCGTGAAACCAATTATGAACCTGAAGCCAGTTTAATGTTCAGAACCAATTATGAGATTCTGGGCTTGAATGGGCGCTTGTTAGGCCTGACCTTGAACCATCAGTCCAATGGCCGTTCCGATCCGCTGTCACGTAGCTGGAACCGGGTCATTTTGAATCTGGGCTTTGAAAAGAACAATTTCGCGCTGATGTTGCGTCCGTGGTATCGCATTGAAGAAGACCGCAGTGATGACAACAACCCGGACATTAAAAACTATATTGGCCGTGGCGATATGCTGGCATTCTACCGCTGGAAAGATCATGATTTCTCGCTGATGTTACGGCATAGCCTAAAAGGCGGTGATGATGCGCATGGCGCCGCCCAGTTTGACTGGGTATTCCCGATTAGCGGCAAATTAAGAGGGCATTTCCAGCTGTTTGATGGCTATGGAGAAAGCCTGATTGATTATAACCACCGCGCGACCTATGTCGGGCTAGGTGTATCGTTAATGAACTGGTTCTAAATTCATGCACCAGCAAAAAGCCACTGTGAACAGTGGCTTTTTTATTTTCAGTTGATAACGGAACTCGCGCATCAACCAATCTGAATATCGGTGGTGGGATGTTGCAGGCGGCTGCGTTTTGGGGTAGCAATTAAATAGGCCAGGGTCAGTGGGCCTAAACGGCCGGCAAACATCAGCAGCATTAAGGCCACCAGACTTAATGGTTGTAATTCCCCGGTAATCCCGCGAGATAAACCTACGGTACAGGCCGCAGAAACCGCCTCAAACAGCAAGTCCATAAACTCATGTTCAGGTTCCAGCAGCAACAGGCTGAAAATCCCGGCAAAGACTAAAAATGCAGTAATTGACACCACAGCCAAGGCTTTAAAGGTGGTTTTTTCTGGCACTGAATAATGAAACACCCGCACTTCATCGGCGCGTCTTAAAAAGCTGATCACGCTTAATACCACAATAATAAAGGTGCCGACTTTAATGCCACCGGCGGTACTTAAAGAGCCTCCGCCAATAAACATTAGGAACATGGTCAGTAAATTGGAAGCATCACTCATGCTGGCAATATCCAGACTGTTAAAGCCGGAAGAACGGGGTACGGTAGCATGGAACCAGGCATTCCAGGCCTGATCGGTCAGGCTCATGGCGGCCAGCGTCGCAGGGTTACTGGCTTCGAGTAACCAGATGGTGATAAAGGCAAACAGGTTTAAACCCAGAATGGTGGAGAGGATCAGCTTGCTGTTGGCGCTGAGTTTATGCCAGCGCCGGGTTTTTTTAATGTCCATCAGCACCACAAAGCCCACACCGCCAATAATGTAAAGCATGCTGATGGTAAAGGTAATCAGGTACTGGTCGGCAAAGCTCATTAAACTGTTGGGAAATAATGAAAATCCGCCATTATTGAAAGCCGAGACACTGTAAAAGGCGGCATAGAAAAAGGCTTCCAGAAAATCATAATCCTGCAGCCAGGCCAAGGTCAGAATAAAGGTGCCGATGCCTTCAAAAAACAGCGAATAGAGTAATACGCCTTTGATGGTAAAGCCTACCGTCGCCAGACTGGTCTGACCGATGGTTTCCTGGGCCATCATCTGCTGTTTTAAGCCAATTTTCGGTGACAGGCTCATGGCGGCCAGAATTGCGAAAGTCATAAAGCCCAGCCCGCCACATTGCAGCAACAGCATAATCACAATCTGGCCAAATACGGTATAGGCCTCGCCGACATTGACCACCGACAAGCCGGTAATGGTCACCGCAGAGGTGGCAGTAAATAAAGCCTGTAACCAGCTCAGGTCCCCCTCATGGGCAAAGGGCAGTTTAAGCAATAGAGTGCCGATCACAATAAAGCTTAAAAATCCCAGTGCGAGCAGACTCGGCGGGCTTAAATTGACCGTGGTTGCTGTGCTGGGCTTCGCCGTATTTTTATAGGCAGTCTTATTCTTCGTCATGTGGTTCATGGCTATTTAAAATGCTTGGATAAGCGTTTCAGCTGTTCAACCTGGCCTTCAAGCACCAGAATATCGCCTTGCTGCATAATTAACTGCGGATCGAGGCTGAACTGAATCTCGCTGCCGCGTTTATGCAGCAGGGTTTTCACTTCTGGCGCATGACCGATAAACTCATGATAGCGCGTACCGTTTAAGGCTTCAGTGACTTCCACTTTGACAATAAAGTGGTCATCTTCCAGCGCCATATAGCGGCTGACCATCGGATAACTCAGTGACTGGGCAATGCGGACACCCATATCTTCTTCCGGATGAATAATTTTGCTGACCTGCAGATGGGTCAGAATCATGTGGTGGGCTTTGGACTTGGCTTTGACATAAATTTTTTCCAGCCCCATATTTTTCAGATGCAGCACACATAAAATACTGGCTTCAATATCTTCACCAATGGCCACCACCACCGCATCACAGTTCTGGATATTCAGCTCTTGTAGCACGTGTTCGTCGGTGGCATCGGCAATCACGGCATGGGTAATTTCCTCGGCAATATTTTCCACATACTTTTTATTAATATCGATGCCAATCACATCATGTTTCAGGCTGACCAGTTGCGTGGCAACGGTGGCACCAAAACTGCCTAAGCCAATGACTGCAAATTGCGCCATAGTGTGTTCCTAATTACATTTTTATGGTTAGCGTGAATATAAATTTATTTTAAAGATCAGGTGGATATTTACATCATTTTTCTTAGGGTGTTTGTGTAAACCAATAAAAAACCGCCAGCAAATGGCGGTTTTTTAAACTGGATTTTATTTCAGGAAGCGCTGATAACCTAAGTTATTGCTAATTTCCGCATATGGATAGCTAATGCTTTCCAGGGTTTCAATCAGCCCGTCCGGGTTCTGTTTGGCATCGCTGGCTTCCAGACCAACCAGCACACGGCCTTCGGCGGCGCCGTGGTTACGGTAATGGAACAGGGTGATGTTATGGGTCGGGCCTAAACGCTCCAGGAAGGTCAGCAGGGCGCCTGGACGCTCCGGAAATTCCACCCGGAACAGACGTTCATTTTCAATATCGGCATGACCGCCAATTAAATAGCGGATGTGCAGCTTAGCCACTTCATCATCAGACAGATCATCAACATCATATTGCACTTTCAAGGCCTCAAAGATGTCATGACGTTCTTTTTCACCGCCTTTTAAGCTAATGCCGACAAAGACCTGTGCGGCCGATGCATCACTGGCACGATAGTTAAACTCGGTAATATTACGGCCTTGCAGGGCGCGGCAGAAGTTCAGGAAGGAACCTTTCTGCTCTGGAATGGTGACTGCAAAAATCGCTTCTTTGCGTTCGCCCAGTTCAGTACGCTCGGCGATATAACGCAGGCGGTCAAAGTTCATGTTCGCGCCGCAAACAATCGACACGATATTTTTACCAATCAGCTCATGCTGCTCGACATATTTTTTGATGCCGGCCAGCGCCATAGCACCTGATGGTTCTACAATGCTGCGGTTTTCATCAAAAGTATCTTTAATTGCAGCGCAGATTTCATCGGTATTCACCAGCACCACATCCGGTTCGACAATCGGGCCAGAGTTATCTGATTTTTGCAGACGAATCACATCAAAGGGTTTTTCACCAATCTGTGCCACGGCGGTCCCATCGGCAAATAGACCGACCGAAGGCAGAACAATACGTTCACCAGCTTCTAAGGCTGCTTTCAGACAGGCCGATTCATCATATTCCACTGGAATGACTTTGACGTGCGGAGCGACATCACCCAAGTACGCTGCTACACCGGCAATCAGGCCACCGCCACCTACGGCAACAAAGACATAATCGACATCGCGCCATTGGCGTAAAATTTCATTGGCGATGGTGCCTTGGCCGGCCATGACCAGTTCATCATCATAAGGTGGAATGAAGGTCATGCCATCATCCTGGGCACGCTGAATGGCATATTTGTTGGCTACATCAAACGAATCGCCGTGTAGTACTACTTCGCCACCTAAACGTTTTACCGCCTGTACTTTAATATCTGGCGTGGTTTTAGGCATCACGATAATGGCACGAATCCCCAGTTTTTTTCCTGAAAGAGCCACGCCTTGAGCATGGTTGCCGGCTGAAGCTGTGATCACGCCACGTTCTAACTGCGCTTTAGGTAGTTGGCTAATACGGTTATAGGCACCGCGTAGTTTGAAAGAAAAGACCGGTTGTAAATCTTCCCGCTTGAAGCGGATGTTGTTATTCAGTCGTTCACTAATTCGTGGCGCTGCTTCGAGTGGGGTTTCGATTGCAACATCGTAGACTGTTGCTTGTAAAATTTGTCGAACCAAACGAGACAGCATGTTAATCTTCCATCTAACAGTTTAAAATAGGGGTTTATTGTAACAAACCCCTGTACATTTGGGCTGTAAAATCAGCATCAAATGTCAAAAAATAGTTGAGCGAAGTCATGAGTCTGTATGCAACCCAAGATGAGAAGAAACAAGCTGCGGCAAAAGCAGCCTTAAAACATTTGCCTAAAGGCGGGATTCTGGGTGTAGGCACAGGCAGTACCGTCAATTTCCTCATCGATTTATTGCCAGAATTGCAACTGGAAGCGGCTGTGGCCAGTTCTGAAGCAACGGCAGAGCGCCTGAAAAAGCTGGGCATTGAGGTCGTGGATATGAACAGCGTGAGCGGTTTAGATGCCTATGTCGATGGTGCAGATGAAATTGACCGTCATATGCACATGATTAAAGGTGGCGGTGCGGCGTTAACCCGTGAAAAAATTGTCGCGTCGATTGCGAAAAAATTTGTTTGTATCGTTGATGATTCAAAATGGGTTGAACAGTTGGGCCGTGAATTCCCGCTACCGGTTGAAGTAATTCCAATGGCGCGTTCTGCTGTGGCACGCAAGCTGGTCGCACTTGGGGGTGATCCGGCGTACCGTGAAGGTGTGGTAACCGATAACGGCAATGTGATTTTAGATGTTTATAACCTGAATATCTTAAATGCACTGGAACTGGAAAAAACCATCAATGATATTCCAGGTGTGGTGTGTAATGGTATTTTTGCTTTAAACAAAGCTGATATTGCCATTGTTGCAACCAATAACGGTATTGAAGAGCGTACTGCAATTTAAACTTAACACCTTTAAGAGTTAATCTCCCCAAACCCCTCTTTAAAAAAGAGGGGGCTTTTCTCCTCTTTTATTAAGGGAGGCTCGGGGAGGACTCTCTAAAAAGAACAATAATGACATTATCTGACCTTCCTGAAATTCAAATCACCCGCAACGTCCGTGCGACACGACTGCGTTTACGTGTCGCTGGTCAGCAGATTAAAGTTACGGCGCCTGTTTTTTGTAGCAATCGCCAAATCCAGAAATTTATTGCCGATGCCGAAGGCTGGCTGTTAAAAACCTGGCAAGCGCAACAGGCCCAGTTGCAACAGATTGATCAGAGCCTGCCTGCTGAATTACAACTGTTTAATCTCAATACGCCTATTCAGATTGGTTATCAGAGCCAGAAACAGAATTTTATCTGGGATGAATCTGCTTTACAGCTGTGGATTAGTGATCGGCATCCTGAAGCTTATTTAAAAACTTTTATGATTGCTTATGCTAAGCAGCATTTGCCGCTGTATTTAAAACAGTTGAGTCTGGATACTGGGCTGAACTTTAACGGCTGTAATATCCGCCAGCCGAAAACCCGTTGGGGCAGTTGCTCGGCCCGCCACGATATTATGCTGAATAGTGCGCTGGTATTAATGCCAGAAGCGATTTGTCGTTATGTCTGTGTGCATGAGTTGGCGCATACCCGCCATTTTGATCATAGCCCGCGCTTTTGGGCAGAGGTGGCGCGGCATGATCCTGAGTTTCAGCAGCATCGACAATTTTTAAAACGCTTTCAGTTGCCGTATTGGTGGTTGGGGTGAGGGTGCCGGGTCATCCTTGTTGAACTCACCCATTCCTCGTTCATTTTTCTGAAAAATCAGTACTCTGATCGATCCAATAGGCACATAAGACAAAAAACCATCAATACCGAGTAAAAAGGTTTAGAAAGCACAAACTTCCTGTCATACTACTGCTTTATTGAACATAGCACACTTGATTGAGGTATGAACGTGATTTCAGTAGGTATTGTCGGCGGTACAGGTTATACAGGCGTTGAACTTTTACGTCTTTTACTACGACATCCAGAGGTACAGGTCACTGTATTAACCTCACGTACTGAAGCTGGTCGCCGTGTCGATGATATGTTCCCAAGTCTGCGTGGTCATACCGATTTATGCTATTCAGATTTAAATATTGAAGATTTAAAACAGTGTGATGTGGTGTTCTTTGCCACGCCGCACGGTGTTGCCATGAAACACGCGGCCGATCTGGTTGCGGCCAATACCAAAGTCATTGATCTGGCGGCAGATTTCCGTTTACAGGATTTGGCCCAATTCGAAAAATGGTACGGCATGGAACATGCCTGCCCAGAGATTCTTAAAGATTCAGTCTATGGTTTATCTGAACTGAACCGTGAGCAGATCAAAACTGCACAGGTGATTGGCAACCCGGGCTGTTATCCAACTACCGTGCAATTAGGTTTGGCACCATTATTAAAATCTGCTGAAACCTTGATTAAACCTGAAAGTATTATTATTGATGCCAAATCGGGCGTATCCGGCGCCGGCCGTAAAGCCAGCCTGGGCATGATTTACTCTGAAAATGCCGATAACTTCAAGGCTTATGGGGTGGCAGGTCACCGTCATCATCCGGAAATTGTGGAAGCATTGGAAAACATTTCTGGTCAAAAAGATGTGTTTAACCACATTGTGTTTGTGCCGCATTTAGTACCGATGATTCGTGGCATGCTCAGCACCATGTATATTGACCTGACCGATGCAGGGGATGCGGCAGATGTACAGGCGCTGTATGAACAGTTTTATGCGCAAGAGCAGTTTGTAGATGTAATGCCAGTAGGTAGCTCACCGGAAACGCGTTCAGTACGCGGCGCGAACCAGCTGCGTATTGCCCTGTACAAGCCGCAACCGAAGAAACTGGTGATGCTGGTGGCGCAGGACAATTTGGTGAAAGGTGCAGCCGGTCAGGCGGTACAAAACATGAACCTGATGTTTGGCTTTGCAGAGCAGGCTGGCCTAGAGGTGATTGGTCTATTACCATAAGAAACGCTTTTCGACTTCACACACATTTAGATTTCGATTTAAATGTGTGGTTTGAATGCAATCAAAACAAGAGATGACGATGCAGAATACGGATACCAATACCACGTCACAACCGACGCCACCGAAAAAACCTTTTATGCAAAGCAATTTACCTCTCGTACTCGGTGCAGCTGTATTAATGTTAGGCAGCGGCTTTTTGGGCTATTCGGTGGGGCATCGTCAGGGTTTGACTGTGGTCGGTTATGATGCCGATGCAGAGCAGCTGGTTGAAGTCGTACAGGAACAGAAAGTTCGTCTGGAAAGCCTGAATAAAACCCTGAATGCAGCGGTTCAGGAGCGTGATGTAGCGGTCAGCAATGCCAATGACCTGTATGCGGCCCTGAATCAGGCACGTAATGATAAAATCCAGGCCGATGGCATGGGCAATTTATACCGTGAAGTGCTGCGTAATCGGGGTGGTTTAAGTCTGACCATCCAGAATATTGGGATTAAACCTTTACCCGATAATGCCTATGAATATCAGCTCGATCTGGTGCAAATCAGCCCGAATAAGCGCCGTGCTTCAGGCAATGTTGAACTGCGTCTGATTCAGGGCACCGAGGTGCTGGTGGTGCCCATGGAAGACAATAATTTCAATTTTGATAATTATGAGCGCCTGACCGGCCGCTGGACCATGCCAAAAGGCTTTAGTCCGCAATTTATTGAAGTGCGTTTAACTGGTAGTACCCCTGTGACCAAACGATTCAGCTGGGCACGTGGAAAAGCCACGGAAGCGCCTTCTGCCTTTATCTCTGAAATACCGCAAGCAGAAGCCACTGCGCAATAACTGTGAAATAAATCTCTTATGCGAAGTAACAAACGACCAATTTGTTTAAACGAAATCAAACAGTCTTTTCAGCAGTCTGGCATGGTGGACTGGCATTTTAATCCGCGTTTAAGTACGGATGAGCCGAATGAGCATGAGGACGGAGACATTGCCGTACAGACGGCGCCGCCTGAATTAAAGCGTCCACCACTATACGCTGTCGTTTTATTGAACGATGACTATACCCCAATGGACTTTGTAATTGAAATTTTACAACAATACTTTGCAATGAATCTTGACCAAGCGACTCAAGTAATGCTAACTGTACATTACGAAGGAAAAGGTATTGCAGGGGTTTATCCGCGAGACATCGCAGAGACCAAAGCAAACCAAGTCAATAATTACGCTCGATCTCAAGGTCATCCATTACTTTGTCAGATTGAGCCTAAAAACTAAGGGGGTTACATGCTCAGTCGTCAATTAGAAGTATCATTACGTTTGGCTGTTAGCATGGCTCGTCAAAAGAGACATGAGTTTCTGACGGTAGAACATTTATTATTGGCTTTGCTCGACAATGATTCTGCAGTAAATGCGCTAAAAGCATGCGGGGCAGATATTATTGTGCTGCGCAAAGAACTTGAAGAATATGTAGAACAACATACCCCTAAACTCGGTGAAAACAGCGATCAGGCACCGCATCCAACGGAAAGCTTTGACCGTATTTTGCAACGAGCAATTTTCCATGTGCAATCCAGTGGTGGTGATCGCACAGTCGAAGGCGCAGATATTCTGGTTGCGATGTATTCGGAACGGGATTCTTTTGCCGTATATCTATTAAAACGCCATCAAATTAACCGTTTAACCTTAACTCAGTATCTTTCTCATGGTACGCGTAAAGAAGAATCGCAAGCCGAAGAAGAAATTGAAGAACTCGATGGGGAAAGCTCAACTTCGGCCAATAGCGGTCCGCTGGAGCTGTATACCACCAACCTCAACAATGAAGCGGTGAAGGGCAAAACTGACCCACTGATTGGCCGTGAAAAAGAAATTGAACGCGCCGCGCAAATCTTATGTCGCCGTCGCAAAAACAACCCGCTGCTGGTCGGTGATCCGGGGGTGGGTAAAACCTCAATTGCCGAAGGTCTGGCCTGGTTAATCGTGAATGGTAAAGCGCCAAAACCACTGCTCAATTCAGAAATTTACAGTCTGGATATTGGTGCCTTGGTGGCCGGAACCAAATACCGCGGTGATTTTGAAAAACGCCTGAAACAGCTGTTAAATGCGTTAAAGAAAAAGCCGGAAGCGATTTTATTTATTGATGAAATCCACATGATTATTGGTGCCGGTTCCAGCATGGGCAGCACCATGGATGCCTCGAACCTGATTAAACCGGCGCTAGCCAATGGCACTTTGCGTTGTATCGGTTCGACCACGTTCCAGGAATATCGTCAGGTCTTTGAGAAAGATCATGCCTTGTCGCGTCGTTTCCAGAAAATTGATGTCAATGAGCCATCAATTCCTGAAACCATTGATATTTTACGTGGCCTGAAATCAAAATTTGAAGATTTCCACCATGTCCAATATGATGATAAAGCACTGGTTTCTGCGGTTGAGTTGTCATCTAAATACATTAATGACCGTTTCTTGCCAGACAAGGCTATTGACGTGATTGATGAAGCCGGTGCACAGCGCCGTCTGAAAGATGAGCAGGAAGATCGTCTGATTACCGTGGAAAATATCGAAGATATTGTGGCGAAAATTGCCCGTATTCCACCGAAAACGGTGTCTAAAGATGACAAGACTGTGCTTGAGCATCTGGAACGTGATCTGAAACGTGTGGTGTTCGGTCAGGATGAAGCGATTGAAGCGTTAGCATCTGCCATCAAACTGTCACGCGCCGGTTTGAAATCGCCTGATAAACCAGTGGGTAGTTTTGTATTTGCCGGCCCGACCGGGGTGGGTAAAACTGAAGTCACCAAGCAGCTGGCCAAATTGCTGGGTGTCGAGCTGGTCCGCTTCGATATGTCGGAGTACATGGAACGCCACGCGGTGTCCCGTTTAATTGGTGCGCCGCCGGGCTATGTCGGTTTTGATCAGGGTGGTTTGCTCACCGATGCGATTCATAAAAATCCGCATTGTGTGCTGCTACTCGATGAAATTGAAAAAGCCCATCCGGATGTGTTTAACCTGTTGCTGCAAATTATGGATCATGGCTCATTGACCGATAATAACGGGCGTAAGTCAGACTTCCGTAATGTGGTGCTGGTACTGACCACCAATATTGGTGCAGAAAGTATTTCTCGTGTCAGCATTGGCTTTATGGAACAGGACAACAGCAATGACAACCAGGAAGCAATGAAAAAAGCCTTCTCGCCTGAATTCCGTAACCGTCTGGACAGCGTGATTCAGTTTAAAGCCTTGCCGACCAGCGTGATTGAAAGCGTGGTCGACAAGTTCCTGACTGAACTGCAAGCTCAGCTGGATGAGAAAAAAGTCATTCTTGAAGTAGATCAGGATGCACGTGAGTGGATGGCTGAACATGGCTATGACCGTTTAATGGGTGCACGCCCAATGCAGCGTTTAATTCAGGAACACCTGAAGAAACCACTGGCAGAGATGATCCTATTTGGTGAGCTGGCTGAACACGGCGGCAATGTAGCCGTATCTGTCAAGAAAGAAAACGGTAAAGCCACCGGTTTGAAACTTGAAGTATTTGAAGATCAAACCGCTGAACCGGCTTAATCCTGTACTTGAATATGAAAGCCCGTGTATGCACGGGCTTTTGTTTGTTTAAGGTTTATCTTTTTACCTTTCTATTGGAAAGCTGCGCGTCACTTGTATTGTGAGTTTTTATGGATTTTTCTATCACTAAAATTCTGACCACGGTTTGTCTGTTCTTGGTGACGGCGGTGGCGGAAATTTTGGGCTGTTACTTTCCTTATTTAATTTTGAATCAGGGGAAATCACATTGGCTCTGGTTGCCTACGGTATTGGCTCTAGCGGTATTTGTCTGGCTGTTAACCTTGCATCCGGCAGCATCAGGGCGAATTTACGCCGCTTATGGTGGAATTTACATTTTTACCGCGCTGATGTGGCTGAAATTTGTCGATCAAGTCAGTTTAAGTCGTTGGGATCTGCTGGGTGGTCTGGTGGTGATGTGCGGCGCGCTGATTATTATTTTGCAGCCACAAGGACTGGTGCGTTAATTTTTCTATTGTCATTGTGGGCTGAAAATGGGAATTTACTGCGGCAGGATTTACTACCGCAGTTAGTGATTAATCGGGTTGGTTTAGAATTGACATTCCGAATTTTTTAGCTGTAACTGATACTGCTGCTGCGCCGAGCTTAACTGCAGCTCAATCCGGTAGGGATTGACGCGTTGGAACTGATGCTCAAAAATCATCTCGCAATTCTGCAGTAAATTCTTTTTCATGATTTTTTTCACTTCGCTATGGCCAACATCCTGAGCAAACTGCTCGAAATCCGGGCTGCTAATCAAACCTTTCACTTCAACTCGGTCTGCAAATAGCTGCATCTGTTCAATAATCGTATTCTGATCGACCTGATACGGCAGGGTGCGTGAATCTTCCACACTAATAATATTCAGAATTTCATTAAGTCCGGTCGTATTCTTGATTTTGTACTCGGCATCAATGATCTGTTTTTGTTGCAGATACTGGTCCAGTTCACTGGCATGGCTGGTGAATGAAAGGGCACTGAGTCCGAGGGCTAAAACTGTCGACAAATAGATTTTATTGTTCATTCGAGTCACACATTATGAGCTGTATTCTAGACATTTATATCAACATGAATAGGGCGGATAAGCAACCATCCGATCTGGCTTTATCTCTATAAATTTAAGAAATATATAATCTATTTATCTATAAATTATTGTGTTTAAAGACTTTTTAACTAAAAAATTGATCAAAAATTACATTTTATTTTTTGTGTGAAGTTTCCATTAAAAGTTATATTGGCAACGTGCTTATGCTGTATCTAAGCAAAAATATCTCCTTATGTGGCAAGAGCTTATCGCCTATACATGAGAAATTTCAATAAATTAAAAATGAGGAAGATAAACCTTGAGCCAAGCTTAAACCAAACAGGAAAAAGCCAGTCGAATTAAGGGAATTATCGGGGCGGCCTCGGGCAACCTCGTCGAATGGTTCGATTTCTATATCTATGCTGTATTTGCGGTTTACTTTACCCAAGCGCTGACTGCACCGAACATGGATAGTTCTACCCAGGCCATTTATGTCTGGGGGGTATTTGCGGCAAGCTTCTTTATGCGTCCGATTGGCAGCTGGCTGTTTGGACGTATTGCCGATAAACATGGCCGTAAAAAGTCCATGGTGATTTCCATCTGCCTAATGGCCTTCAGTTCCTTTCTGTTTGCTGCATTGCCGACTTATGAGCAAGTCGGGATGGCGGCACCGTTCCTGCTGTTGCTGGTGCGTTTGTTACAAGGCTTGTCGGTTGGCGGGGAATATGGTGCGGTTGCCACCTATATGAGTGAGCTGGGTTTAAAAGGTCAGCGCGGCTTTTTTGCCTCGTTCTAATATGTGACTTTAACCGGCGGACAGTTACTGGCCAGCTTGCTGGGTGTAATTTTCCTGAGTTTTATGACCGAGCAGCAGTTACAGGATGGCGGCTGGCGTATTCCGTTTGTGATTGGTGGTCTGGCTGCCATTGCCTCACTGCTGGCACGAAGCCGTCTGGAAGAAACGTTGTCACATGAAGACAGCGATAAAGAAGAGTCGGGCAGCTTAAAAGAGCTGTTTAAAAATCACTGGAAAACTTTCTTGCTGGTGGTGGGCTATACCTCGGCGGGTTCACTTAGTTTCTATGTGATTACGGTTTATTCCAAAACCTATCTGACCAATATCGGCATTGATTCGCAGACGGTCGGGCTAATCATGACGGGCTGTATTTTTATTCTGATGGTGGCGCAGCCATTCTTCGGGATTTTATCAGACAGGATTGGTCGCAGAAATTCGATGCTGCTGTTTAGTGGTCTGATGGCGATTGCCATTTATCCTGTTATGGCAATCGGGATGCGTGCCTTTAGTGATTCACCCATGATGGTGGCCTTGCTGTTGATTTTCCTGATGATGCTGTTAAGTCTGTATACCTCGATCAGTGGAATTGTAAAAGCGGAAATGTTCCCGCCGCATGTGCGTGCACTCGGTGTTGGTTTCTCTTATGCGGTTGGTAATGCAGTATTTGGCGGCTCAGCCCCTTCAGTGGCTTTACAGTTTAAATCAGCCGGTATTGAAAACAGTTTCTTTATCTATGTGATTGTGATGCTGGTGATCTGTTTCTTCTATAGTCTGCAAATTCCTCGTGAAGCGCGCTATTTAAAAGATGATCATTAATCCGGATTTCATGACTTGATCAAAACGAAAAAAGCACCGGGAATGAACGATGCTTTTTTATCTTGATGCGGTTAGCAATTATTTTAAATGCTCGTTGATCAGGAATTCCATTAGGGCTTTTTGTGCGTGCAGACGGTTTTCCGCTTCATCCCAAACCACAGAATTTTTATGATCCAGCATGTTTTCTGAAATTTCTTCACCGCGGTGTGCAGGTAGGCAGTGCATGAACAGACAATCTGGATGCGCTAGATCCATGAGGCGTTCATTGACCTGATAGTTGGCAAATGCCTGTTCACGGATTTTCTGTTCTTCTTCCTGCCCCATGCTGGCCCACACGTCAGTCACAATTAAATCGGCATTGACTGCGGCATCTTCAGCAGAATCGACCAGTTCAACACAGTGAGCAAATTCAGACAGGAATTTTTCTTGTGGCTCATAACCTTTAGGTGCAGCCACTTTTAGCTTGAAGCCCCACATGTGTGCCGCTTCAATATACGAGTTACACATGTTGTTGCCATCACCAATCCAGGCTACGGTTTTACCTTCGATTGGACCGCGATGTTCAAGGAAGGTTTGCATATCAGCCAGTAATTGACATGGATGATGATCATCAGTTAAGGCATTAATCACCGGCACTTTAGAATAAGAAGCAAAACGCTCCACAATGTCATGCCCAAAGGTACGAATCATAACAATATCCAGCATGCTTGAAATCACGCGTGCTGAATCTTCAATAGGCTCACCACGACCTAACTGGGTGTCGCGTGGAGATAAGAAAATTGCGCTACCACCAAACTGATTCATACCAGCTTCAAACGATACACGGGTACGGGTACTCGACTTCTCAAAAATCATGCCCAAAACTTTACCAACAAAAGGTTGGAAAACTTCATGCTGATGCTGCTTGCGTTTAAGTTCAATTGCGCGTTGCAAAATCTGGTTAAGTTCTAAAGTCGACAGGTCGCGTAAAGTGAGAAAGTGACGTAGAGCCATTCGTTACTCCACAATAATTGCTGAAATTGAAATCAAAACAACAATTAGTTGTTGGTTGGTTAAATAAAACAGGGAATCGGCTAATATACTATATTGAATCGAAATTGCAAAAAACTAGACGATTTGATGACCTTGTAGAAAGTGATCGACACAGTAATGAATATAGTCATCTGTGGTTTGCGGGTCATCCTGAACAGGCAAGCCCATTAAAATCCGCCATTCCAGATTACGCAGAATGCCAAAGAACAGCTGGGCCGAATAAAGTGAATTCTCACAGCGAATCAGACCTTGGGCGGCGGCATGATCCAGCGCATGTGCAATGGAAGTTTGCAAATGCTTGGGGCCTTGTTCATAGATATAACGCGCCAGTTCCACATTGTGCTGGGTGCGCTCCAAAATTAACCTTAAAAAGGCAGAATTGGCCGGCACACTTAAATGGCTTTTAAAATTATCTAGTGTATGAATTAAATAAGCCCGTAAATCACCCTCAAAAGATTCAAAGGGTAAACAGATGTCTTTAAAGAACTTTTCCGCCCGATAATCACAAATGGCGGTAAACAGACCTTCTTTATTGCCAAAATATTTATAGATAAAGGCCTTGGAGCCACCGGCATGATGCACGATATCATCCAGCGAGACGGCATCGTAGCCATGTTCCAGAAACAGGTCATTGGCGCTCAATAATAAAGCCAGACAGCGTTCATGCCCACGCTTGGTCGGAGGGACATCTTTGCTAAAGGGTTCTAACTGAGCCAAATCATGCATAATCAGGGAGCAGGCCGCCAATTGGTGAGGAATAAATACAATTGTAGCAAATATATGACCGCTTGGCATGGAATAGCGTAGACGGAAATGTATTGACTTTTTTCTTACAGATTTACTTGAATATTTGACTAAAGTTTTAGGGACTTTATTCTAATTGGTCATGGTTTAGGCAAAGATTCTGAGTATACTCAAGCCTCAATAATTAGAAACTACTGTGGAAAGGACGATGACAGAACAAACATCTGCGGGCTTAAGATTCAGACAGGCGCTGGACACGGAAAAGCCCTTACAAATTATCGGTACAGTCAATGCCTATGCAGCCATGATGGCAAAACAGGTCGGCTATAAAGCCATTTATGTATCGGGTGCAGGTGTCGCCAATTATTCCTACGGTTTGCCGGATTTGGGCATGACCAGCCTCGATAATGTCCTGGAAGATGTACGCCGTATTACAGAACGTGTCGATACACCTGTGCTCGTGGATATTGATACCGGCTGGGGCGGTGCATTTAATATTGGCCGTACCATCAAGCAAATGATTGCAGCAGGTGCTGCTGCGGTGCATATTGAAGATCAGGTGGCGCAAAAACGCTGTGGCCATCGCCCGAACAAGGAAATTGTGACCCAGCAGGAAATGGTCGATCGTATTAAAGCGGCAGTCGATGCCAAGACCGATTCCAACTTTGTGGTGATGGCGCGTACCGATGCCTTGCAAAAAGAAGGTTTGCAGGCGGTGATTGACCGGGCCTGTGCCTGTGTCGAGGCGGGTGCAGATGCAATTTTTGCAGAAGCCATGACTGACATTACCATGTACAAAACTGTTTGTGATGCAGTCGGTGTACCGGTACTGGCGAATATTACCGAATTTGGTGATACACCGTATTACACCACTGATGAACTGGCTGAGCAGGGCGTGCGTATGGTGTTATATCCATTGTCGGCAACACGTGCAATGCAAAAAGCAGCACTGGAAGTGATGCAGTCGATTCGTAAGCATGGCACACAAACCCATGTGCTGGATAAAATGCAGCAACGCAAAGAATTATATGAATTTTTAGATTACCACACCTTTGAAAACACATTAGATAAACTGTTCAAGCAGGAGAATTAAAACAATGGCTGAAGGAAAAGTACTGACTGGCGCTGGATTGCGCGGACAAGTCGCAGGGAAAACCGCATTATCGACGGTTGGAAAAAGCGGTGCGGGTCTGACCTATCGTGGTTATGACGTGCAGGATCTGGCGGAAAACTGCCAGTTTGAAGAAGTCGCTTATCTGATCTTCTTTGGTGAATTACCTACCACCGAACAGCTAACCAGCTATAAAGCCAAGCTGAAATCTTTACGTCAGTTACCAGATGCACTAAAAGAAGTACTGGAGCGTATTCCGGCCGATTCACATCCAATGGATGTGATGCGTACTGGCGTGTCGATGCTTGGCAATCTGGAAACCGAACAGTCGTTTGATGTGCAGCAAGATGTTGCCGACCGTATTCTGGCCGCTTTACCGGGCATTATCTGTTACTGGTACCGTTTTAGCCATGACGGCGTACGTGTTGATGAAAACACCGATGATGATTCAATTGGCGCGCAATTCCTGCATCTGTTACGTGGTGAAAAACCCAATGAGCTGCATGAGCAGGTGATGAACGTGTCGTTAATTCTGTATGCAGAGCATGAGTTTAACGCATCCACCTTTACTGCGCGCGTATGTGCATCAACCTTGTCTGATATGCATTCATGTATTACCGGCGCGATTGGTTCACTGCGTGGTCCACTGCACGGTGGCGCCAATGAAGCGGCCATGGAAATGATTGAAAACTGGACCTCTCCAGAAGAAGCTGAGCGTGAAATGCTGGGCATGCTAGAGCGTAAAGAAAAGATCATGGGCTTTGGTCATGCTATTTACAAGGACAATGACCCGCGTAATGGCATTATTAAAGTCTGGTCAGAGCGTTTGGCCAAAGATGTGGGTGATACTGTGCTTTATCCGGTATCGGTCCGCTGTGAAGAAGTGATGTGGCGCGAGAAAAAACTGTTCTGTAACGCAGACTTCTTCCATGCTTCGGCTTATCACTTTATGGGTATTCCGACCAAGCTGTTCACGCCAATCTTTGTGATGTCGCGTGTGACCGGCTGGGCGGCGCATGTGATGGAGCAGCGTGCAGATAACCGTATTATTCGTCCAAGCGCGGATTATACCGGTCCAGAACTGCGTAAAGTGGTGCCAATTGCAGAGCGTACCTCGGCGGCTTAATCTGCCGTGTCATTGAATAAAGCCTCATTTGAGGCTTTATTTTTTGTTGCTATATTTTTTCCGCTATATTTTTGCTGTTATTGAGAATTGCTGAGCAGAACCGGATCTTCAATCGGATAGCCCATTTCAAACGGAATGCCTAAATATTTCACAGTCACCAGCATTTTGGACTGCTGCGGGATGTTATAGGCCTGGTGAATGTTCAAGCCTTGCTTGTAACTGGTGGATTGCTGGACGGTACTGCGGAAGTTCCCTGCATCAACGCGATAGCAATATTGCCACTGTGGTACCGGTTCCGTACCATTAATCCAGTCGGCACTACGTTTGCTACTGTGCAAAACCTTAATTTGCGCCTGTTGCGTTCTAACCTTGGTCAAGGGTTTTAGGCGGTTTTTAATTTTGGCCAACTCGGCATTAAAACGGGTAGGCGGCTGGTCATAGTCAATCTTTTTGGTCTTGGGATTAATATACAGCGAATTGACCTGAACCAGCTGATTCGGCTGTTTCGATTTAAAGTTGTAATAATACAGCTGCGGTAAACGGCCACGACCATCTTCATAATGGCGCAGCAGATAGACTTTTTGATCTTTCTGGTCATAGCCCAGCACTTCAATCCTTTGCTGGCCGCCGACGGTGGCAAAACTGATGATGGGCAGACAGGCTAAAGCAGAAAATAATAATGGTTGAACCAGTTTCATACTTCGACTCCACATTACAGGATATGGTTTTACTTTAAGCCAAAATCATGGAGAAAAGATGAGAAACAGTGTATCTAGGCGGGTGAAGATAAAATAAGCGCCAATACTTCCTGTGCCACCAATTGGGTCAGCTGATCCAGGCGTTCAATCGGGCTACCATCGAGCAGATAATGAAAATTATGCAATTGCTGCTGATAGTGAATGGCAATATAAAAAGTGCCTTCAGGTTTCTCTGCGCAGGCGCTGCCACCGGGTTTTAGCAAACCGGTACAGGCCACCACAATATTGGCCTGTTTAAACAGAGCCTGGCCATGCAAGGCCATCTGCGCGGTAATTTCCGCAGATTCCGCCGTGTAATGCGCAATCAGTGCCGGATCAATCTGTAACAGGTTGGCTTTAATGCTCGGGTCATAGCTGACCAGCGCCCCGAGTAAAATATCTGCGCCGCTATTCTTATAAATTGAAAACTGGCTGCATAAATAGCCTGAACTGGCACTTTCAATAAAAGCAATGGTCAGTTGCCGTTGTTCTAGCGCATCACAGCAGCGTTTCAGCATGATGAATCTCCATTTTTTCTTCTTTTCCAAGCGATTTTAAGCGAGATCAGCCTCAATCTTGTTGCGGATTCAGGCATTTAGCACTAAAGATCGCGCGTTCCGGTTTCAATTGTATAGCAGTTAGGCGAAACTCGAAATTATCGGTTTATTCTGCTGCAAAAGAATGGTAAAACTAAAAATAAAGTGCTTAGTGAAAGTAGGTTAATACAATGAAAACGATTGTGAAATATATGGTCTTAAAAGACCTCGACTATCAGTTAGGAACCTTACTTTTCCAGGAGGAATTACAGGCCGATGCTTTATATTTTGACCAGATTCCTGCAGTAATTTCTTATCAGAACCATCAGTTTAAAGTGATTAGTAAAGAACTGAAACGCGTCCAGAACGCAGCAGAGCCAGAAAACCTGCAACGTATTATTGTCAAAGTCGTGACTGTGGCATAATACGGAAAGTCGCCTGCGGGCGGCTTTTTTATCTACCTTATTTTTAAAAACTGTTGCAATAACAAAGCCTGAATTAACAAGAAAGCTGAAATATTGACCAAAGCCATACAGCGCGGCTGTCTTAAATCATGAACAATAAAAACAGTTCAACACAACAATAAAGACAGGAGTCGATGATGGCTAAACCAGAAAAAACCTCGAATGAAAAGACCCAGCAACAGCAACCTCAACCCAAGACCGATTCACAAGTGATTCCAAATAAAAAGAATCCGCATCCACAACATCCAAGAGATAAACAGGATACCGCCGTACAGCGCTAAGTCTGGGGGATGTTTATCCATCAGCTCCTAATTTCTCATAGTTCAATCAAACGTGTTGCAGGGCAGGAAGCATCAGTATAGCGCAGAGCTCGCAGCAGTTTGATCAAGGAGATGCAAGATGAAGATCGGTTTATTATTTGGCATGTTTGCCAGTTGTACGCTGATGGCATGTCAAAGCGTACCTTCTACACCAGCACAACAGGTAGATGTGACCAAGTCCTTAGGTTTAAAGCAGTGTGAGGGGGATGATCCCAAAGTGCGTTTACAGCAGCTGAAAGAGCAACTGCAGCAGGCCGGGATAGAAGTTTATAATGAAGCACTCGGGCATGATGGTCTGGTACATATTACCGTGTGTGGTGCCAGTACCGGCCAGACTGCCATCTTTACCATTTCGGCAACACAACTGGGTGCGGCGCAAGGCTTGGGTTATCAGCTAACGCCAGCACCTTAGTCAATAAAATGTGATAAGTAACGTTTTGAAATTACTTTGAAAAATATGACTTATCGTTTAAAAAAAATAAAAAATGGAAGCTTTTGCCAATGCTGGAAATCTAGGAAAATAGGACAATTTTAATCAGGAAATATGCGCTGTAAATTCTTATTTTCTCTTGACTTTTCTCTTTATGAGTTTGAGTCCATACATCCCTCGTATGGACTCTTTTTTTGCCTGGATTTTAATAGAAATGTAATTTATTAAAATATTTTAAACAATGGTAAAAATCGAGCAAAGCTAAATAACTGATATTTTTTATATTATATATCTATATATTATTTTTTCTATATTCTTAAAAATGAAACTTTTGCTGCTTATATTTAAAACTAATGAATAAAGGTTAAAGTGAGGTTAAAGCAGATGAACGATGTCAGCTTGGAGTTTTTAAATCAGGCCATTGATAAGTGCCTAAAAGAGGGCAAGAAACCGAAAAAACTACGTTTGGGCTATAAATTGTATGCGCATTTTATGCATGATATGCGTTTTTCTAAGGAAGTCCGAGATTCTGCACTCGATCCGGACAAGCGCCGTTATCGTGGAATCAAGCTAAAAGTGACCCAAGATGAGTATGAATTAAGTTTTGTGGAAAAATAATAATCTGTATTTTTAAATAGATAAAAAAGTAAATGTTATTTTTTGCTAATTTTGGTGATAAAAATTTAATATAAATTACCAAGTATTCTAGATTTATATACATGTGGGGGATGTATATTATAAATGGGTGAGCTTTTGTAATATAATGCAATTGGTCATATCACTATTTCTTGGTATAAGAACAGAACAATAATAAGAAAGGAGTATGGATATGAAAGTGAATACACGACGGTCTTTAGATATTACGGTTCTGGTGAGTGCTTCATGTATTATCACCTGTATGATTTACTTATTAGGGCAAACCAGAGTCGTACTCTTTTAAAAATAAAAACCACCTTTGGGTGGTTTTTATTTGCCAGTTGAGATTCGTTAAACCATATTAACCTTCAATCTGACAGGCTTCTGCGCAGGCACGACAGGCGCGGGCACAGTTTTGACAATGTTCATCTTCATGCTGGCCACATTCTTCGGCACACAGTTCACAGGCTTTGGCACACAGGTCCATGGCTAAATGATGTAGCTCCGAGTTGCGAACTTCAAAGGTAACACAGAGTTTGCAGGTTTCAACACAGTCCAGACAGCGCTGGATGCAGGTTCGCATCATCTGCACATGTTCTTCGTGTAAACAGGCATCTGCGCAGCGTTGACAAGCAACAATGCATTCCAGACAGGCCTGTATTGAAAGCGAAGATTGTTGAACGGATGAAAGATGCGGCAGCTGATTCATAAGCAGATCCTCGAATAAAGTCCGGTTGATATCAAAATTTATTGCGGTATTTCAATCCAGGTTTCTTGTACTTCTTGCAGGTTTTTAATCAGGATTATACGCTGCTCACAAATATCACCCACCCAGGATAGCGGGATCAGATGTGCTTTGCCTTCGGCATCCTGACTGAATTGGATTCGATCTAAATCCAGAAACTGTTCAATTTGGCCCAGATGAACGCCGTTAGCGGTAAAGACCTCCGCATGTTGTTGCACATGATGACGAAACTTGGCCATACTGCTGCCTCAAGAACAGGATTTTTTCACTCTAATGCAAGCTATCGTACAAAAGATGAAAAGCAATAAAAGCGATACAAATCAGCGGCAGATATTCACGTCGTATTAAACGGTTACATGCTTTTAAATAGAATAAAGAGAGGCGTGGGTTTTATTTATATACAAAAGTATTTTATTTATGACAGGATTATCCTATTTATATCAGACAGTTTAAGTGGATAAACTGCCTGATTTATTCTAATTTAAAACAGTTATTTATTTATCGCTCGAAATCATACTTTTGAGTACATGATCGTGGTCAATAAAATGATGTTTTAATGCAGCCAGTACATGACCTATCAATAATAGGCCTGCTGCCCAGGATAAATAGATATGTAAGGGTTTGACGATGGCTAACAGCTCCGGATTGGCCTGTACCATCTGTGAAATTTCAAACAGATAAAGTACTGGTGCCGGATGGCCGGCGCTCCAGCTGAATAGACAGCCGGTAATTGGCAAGGTCAGTAGCATAAAGTACAGGGCTAAATGACCCAGATGAGCCAGTTTTTGCATAAGTGGCGACATGGTGTCGGGGAGTTTTGGTACAGGATGGGTATAGCGCCAGAAGATTCGGATTACAATTAGAAAGATGAGCGTGGTGGAATATTTTTATGCAGTTTAATGACATCGCCTTTAAAGCTGCCATCTGCTTCATAGCTCAAAAAGTTACCGCTATAAAAACCCAATAATCCAGGCCGCAATAGAAATAATCGCTATAAGCCAATGCAAGACTTGGGCGGTGCGGGTGTAGTAGAGTGAGGTGTTATTCATATTCTAGAAGAGGATAAAAAGATCCGTTTTATCCTAATCTGTTCTTGTTTACTCGAAAATCGGACAAATGCAACGTAGCGTTCTAGATTTGGGGGGATCACACATTCATTCGATTAGGGATGATAAAAAAATGAGAAAATTTGACTTGTATAAACAATCTTAATAGCGCCCATTGGTCAATTCTAGGCTTCGATAAGAAGCTTGTAATAGATTGCGCTACTAGACGATTTATTGAGTTAAATCGCCCAGATGATCAGTGATCACGAAAGATAAGGGGCTTCTGGCTGCATATTAAATGATCTGCATCTGATCTCATCTTAAGGATTTCTTTTTTCAATCTGTTGAGTTGCGTCACAAAGCAAGTGCTAAAATACTGAAATTCGGCAGAGTTTCTCAGCAGTATCCTCAACTGCAAGCAAAGGAAAATACATGCAACCCAATGCACTCATAAAGTTCCATCACAGATTTAACATGCAAGGATTGGGCGGCTAATGCGATCACTTGCAATCAGTACACGGCTCGGCGGTTTCTACTTCTTTTACTACGCCATTGTTGGAACCTTCATGCCGTTTTGGAGCCTGTATCTGGAAGATCAGGGCTTCAATTATCAGGAAATCGGGATTCTGTCTTCCATTGCAATTATCACCCGGTTTTTTGCCCCTTTTATTTGGGGCTGGATTGCCGATAAATCCGGGAAACGCATGTTGCTGGTGCGTATTGCCACCTGGATGGAAGCCTGTATCTGGTTCATGCTGTTTATCATTCCGAATAGTTTTCAGTCAGTGGCATTGTTGATGCTGATTTTCAGCTTTTTCCAGAATGCCATTTTGGCCCAGTTTGAAGGAGTGACCTTATTCTGGCTGGGCGATCAACGTGAACAGCTGTATGGCAAGGTGCGTAAATGGGGATCGGTCGGTTTTATTGTTGCGGTATTTGGTATCGGCGCGTTGCTGGAAATTATTCCAATCTCCATGCTGCCAGTATTGTTGCTATGTATCGCGTTTCTGGCATTTATCTGGTCTTTTAGCATTAAAGAACCCAGCGCTGCACCTAGTTCCCAAAAACAGCTGGAACCTTTGTGGCCGGTGTTAAAACGACCTGTGGTGGCCTGTTTTTTCCTCATTGAGTTTATTCTGCTATTTTCGCATGCGCCGTTTTACAGTTTTTATAGCAATTATCTGAGTCAGGCTGGTTTTAGTACTTCAATAATTGGTTTGTTGTGGTCAGTAGGCGTGATTGCAGAAATTATCATGTTTGCTTATGCAACCTTTTTCTTGTCGCGCTGGTCATGGCGAACGCTGGTGATGGCCTGTTTGCTGCTGACCGGTTTACGCTGGATTGTTGTTGGTTTGGTACCTGACAGTTTTATCGCCCAGTTTTTTGCCCAGACCATCCATGCCTTTAGTTTTGGCTTATTCCATGTGATTGCGATGCGGGTGATTTTTCAGAATTTCAGCTTGGGTCAGCAAGGACGAGGGCAAGCTATTTATAGCACTATGTGGGGTATGGGTGTGGCGTTGGGAAGTATTTTGGCTGGTTATTATTGGGATATTTTTTCAGGGCAAACGGTCTTTATCTGGGCTGGCTTATCTACATTACTGGGTTTGTTACTGGTCTTTGGTTTACCGAAACAGCTACAAAAACAGGCGTAGAAAAAGCCGGTCATATCGACCGGCTGTTGAATCAGGCTATTCAAGTCTTTAAATTTTGATGTGCTGATATTGCGGGAACCACGGCTGAGCCTGTTCCAGTTGTGCAGCCAGTTGTAGTAATACATCTTCACGAGCAAAAGGTGCAATAAACTGAGAACCTAAAGGCAAGTGCTGTTTATTCCAGTACAGTGGCACAGACATCGCCGGTAAGCCGGTAATATTGGCCAGCTGGGTAAAAGGCACCCATTTCAGGTTTTCCCGTACAATCTGATCGACCAGTTTGCCTTGGGTTAACAGATGCGCCTGTCCGACTTTCAACAAGGCTTTTAACACCGGTTTTTGCCAGGCTGGGGTTTTAACTTCGCCATTCTGGGGAGCTACCGAGGCTGTGGCTGGGGTCAGATATAAATCATAACGGTCAAAGAACTGGTTCATTTGCGTGGTATAAACGCCCCAGTTATTCAGGTTATGAATATAATCCAGCGCAGAGGTTTTGGCGCCAAATGCGGCCAGCGCCAGTGAATCCAGTTCAAAATCATCATTGCGTGAAGGATACTGCGCGCGAATCTGACTCAGCATATAAGAGAACTGGCTAAACCAGGTGGTAATAAAATCTTTGGCTAGTTGCATGCCATCAATAGCTGGCTGATCTTCAATTACTTCATGCCCAAGGCTGGTTAAGAGTTTTACAGTGTGCTCAATGGCCTGAATAGCATCTTTAGATACAGCGGTACCAATAGGAGAGTGGGTGCTAAACGCAATTTTCAGTTTTTTCGGTGCTTGTTGCATCAGCTGCAGATATTGACCTTCCGGGCGCTGAATCTTAAATAAAGAGCTGTGTTCTTCGCCGTGGGTTGCATCAAGCATGGCAGCGCTATCCCGGACACTGCGCGTCAACACATGCTGAATGGCAGCGCCGTGCATGGCTTCACTCATGGACGGTCCCCATGGGGTACGGCCACGACTCGGCTTTAAACCGAACAAGCCGCAATAAGAGGCAGGAATACGAATCGAGCCACCGCCATCGCCGGCACCGGCCAGTGGCACAATACCGGCGGCCACAGCAGCCGCAGAACCACCCGATGAGCCTCCACTATTATGTTTTAAATGCCACGGGTTTTTACAGCTGCCCCAAGCATCCGGTTCGGTAATGCCTTTGATTCCGAATTCAGGAGTGTTGGTACGGCCAAAAGTCACAATTCCGGCCTGTTCCCAACGATTGACAATTTCAGCGTTTGTTTCGGGAATATAGCCCATTCTTTTTAAGCCTTGACAGCCATAAGAAGTTGGGTAGCCCGCATATTCCTGAAACAGGTCTTTGACCAGAAAGGGTACCCCAGCAAATGGACCAGACAATGGTCCTTGTACGCGTTGCTGGGCATGTTCATGCATCGGAATAATAATTGCATTCAGGCTTTTGCTTTGTTCGGCGCGTTGTACAGCCAGTTCCAGCAGTTCCGATGCCTGAATTTCTTTTTTTGCCACTAATTCGGCCAGCCCCAGACCATCATATTTTAAATATTCTTGTAACTTCATTTTCAATCCTGAAAATATAAATTGTCAGAAACTGTTGTAAGAGATTTTACGCAAAGTTGCAAGGCGAGATTAAAATTTAAACAGTAAAAAATTAGCGATTTTGGGGCTTAAAAAAATTGTTGAGTTATGTTTATGCACTAAGTTTATTGCAAAAAATATGCTAACGTTAGCGGGTACTTTATATCATTGAATCAATGTATGAAAAAACTTTATCTCACCAGTTTAATGTTAGTATGTTGCACTGCCGTGATGGCCAATGAAACAAAAACGACAACAACAAATAGTGCTGCCGCAACCGCTGCAAAAGCGCCTGTCAATGCCAATACCGTTCGTGTCATTACCCGTCCTGAAATTGTGGGATTGTGGGGCATGGAAATTCCAAATAACCGCAAATGTATTGAATATTATAATTTTCGGGGTGATAACGATGTCATTATCAAAAGCGGTCAGGAATGGTCGTCTGGCATCTATGACTATCAGCCGGCAGAAGATCCGGCCAGCAGTTTACCTGCCTTAATCATGCAAATTAAATATGACAATAATGAGGTCGATTGTTCCGGTTATCAGGAAGATCAGACCGGGGAGATTTCACAATATTTTGTGCAATGGAAAAACCCGCATACTATTCATTTCTGTAGTAATGAAAAAGCCGAACAGTGCTTTGCCACTTTGCGCCGTGTTTTGCCTTAAAGCTGAAATTCAGCCATAAAAAAACCGCTGAAATCAGCGGTTTTTTTATTTTCACAAGGAAACGCTTAGGCTTCCTTGTTGGCACCTTCAAGCTGCTTTAACAAATGCTTTTCCAGGTAGTGAATATCCATTGCCTGTTTGCAGAAGTTTTCATCTTGCAAGATCAGATCTTTATGTAATGGAATATTGGTTTTCACACCGGTCAAAATCATTTCATCCAGCGCCTGACGCATGCGCGCAATACTGGTGCTACGGTCTTTACCATGCGCAATCAGTTTAGCGATCATCGAGTCGTAATAAGGCGGAATGCTATAGCCCGGATAGATATGTGAATCTAAGCGGATACCGGCACCACCAGACGCGTAGAAGTTTTCAATCTTGCCTGGTGATGGCAGGAAGGTCGATGGATCTTCCGCATTGATACGGCATTCAATGGCATGACCTTTCACCTGAACATCTTCCTGCTGAATGTCGAGGCCTAAACCACCGGCAACGCGCAGTTGTTGTTCAATAATATCAATACCTGTGACCATTTCAGTTACCGGGTGTTCTACCTGAACACGGGTGTTCATCTCGATAAAGAAAAACTCGCCATCTTCAAACAGGAACTCGAAAGTACCGGCACCGCGATACTGCATCATCTTACAGGCGTTGACACAGGCTTCTAAAATATCTGCACGTGCTTGCTCTGGCAGGTTTGGTGCTGGCGCTTCTTCCAGAACTTTTTGATGGCGACGCTGTAAAGAGCAGTCACGATCATACAGATGGATGGCGTGGCCGTTACCATCGCCCAGTACTTGCACTTCAACGTGACGAGGCTTTTGCAGGAAACGTTCCATATAGACCGTATCATCACCAAACCACATTTCAGCATCACGCTGCGCCGCTTGTACCGATTCCAGCAGGGTATCGACACGTTCAACAATACGCATACCACGACCACCACCACCGGCAGCTGCTTTGACAATCAGCGGAAAGCCGATTTCTTTGGCTTCAGCCAGGGCATTTTGTGGTGTTACTGCATGGGCAGAACCTGGTACCGTCGGTACGCCGGCTTTACGCATGGCGGTAATGGCAGAAACCTTGTTCCCCATTAAGCGGATGTGTTCTGGACGCGGACCAATAAAGATAAAGCCTGAGCTTTCTACAATTTCGGCAAATTCCGCATTTTCAGACAGGAAACCATAACCCGGGTGAATGGCATCAGCACCGGTAATTTCTGCTGCGGTAATAATCGCAGGAATATTCAGATAACTGTCGCTGCTCGCGCCCGGACCGATACACACGGCTTCATCACAGAAACGTAAATGCATCAGGTCTTTATCGGCATCGGAATAGATACCGACAGTTTTGATTCCTAAAGTTTTGCAGGCCCGGGTGATGCGAAGCGCAATCTCACCACGGTTTGCAATTAAAACTTTTTGCAACATTGTGAGTCCCCGTGGTCTTAAGCGCGGTAGCGGAAGAGTGGTTGACCAAACTGAATCACTTCACCATTTTTAACTAGAATTTCTTCAATCACGCCGCTTTGAGTCGCTTCAATCGGGTTCATGATTTTCATGGCTTCGATAATACCTAAGGTTTCACCTGCAGAAACGGTTTGACCGATTTTCACAAAAGGTGCTTCACCTGGGCTTGGTGCTGCATAGAACACGCCAACCATTGGAGAAGTTTCAACTGCGCCACGTGGAGAAGATTTCGGTGCTGATGGCAGATCTGCTGCTGGAGCAGGCATTGCTGGAACCGCTGCCGCTACTACTGGACTGCGACGAGTAAGCGCAATCGCCTGATCGCCTTCTTTAACTTCAATCGCTTGTAAGTCAGATTCAATCATCAGGTCGATGAGTTTCTTGATTTTACGGATATCCATGAGACAGTATTCCTAATTAAGATTGCGAAGTGAGTTGAATTTTTTCGATAACGTAGTCAAGTGCAGCAGCATAGCCTTTTGCACCCAATCCGCAGATCACGCCTACAGCTTTATCGGACAAATATGAATGATGTCTAAATGTTTCACGTGCATGCACGTTAGACAGATGAACTTCAATAAACGGGATGGCAACGCCAAGAAGCGCATCACGTACTGCGACTGAGGTATGAGTCAGGGCCGCAGGATTAATAATGATGAACTGAACGCCTTCTTGACCTGCCTGATGAATTCGGTCGACAATGGCACCTTCCCAGTTACTCTGGAAAGTTTCTAGCGAAAATGATGCATTTTGCGCTTGTGTCATGAGCTGCTGATTTATATCCTCAAGGGTAAGGTGTCCATAAACCTCAGGTTCTCGCTTTCCTAGCAAATTTAAATTCGGTCCATGAATAACCAAAATGGTTGAACTCATCCAGCCTGCTCCAATTAATAAGTTGCAAATAGTCTTTGCAAGATGTCTGCAAAGTTTGCTTATTATGGCATGAAATTCCACATTTTTTTTATAATTTCTTTAAATTTACGTGAAAAGCATGTCGCAAAATATGGCTATATCATGCAAACTTTGCATACAATTCACAATGTTAAAAGATTCCAAATTTGCACGAAATTACGGTTTTTTACATTGTAATGAGAGTTGACCAAAACCATTCACAGGTTTGCTGCAAAATAGTTTGATGAGTTTAAGCCCAAGTAGATGGCCTACATGTGCATCCAGTTTTATCTCTGGATTTCCCCCGGAATGCTATCCCTGAATTTGGGGAGTTTTTATCCTCCTCCTGATTTCTATATTGAATTGGCCGCGTTTTAAAATTTATACCATTCAATATATCTGCTGAGAGGTTGCCGCTATAGATTCTGTTTTATCTGGCTTTAAACTACCGTGTTGATATCTTTATTTATTATTTAATTACAAATATTTATCTTTATTTTGTGCTTGGGCTATAGTAATTCGATCAGTCATTAGCGTGCTGTTTAGATCAGTTTAGCATGTGCTTAATAGTTGGGCTGATCTTTCAGATAGAGGGTGTATGGGAATAAGTTAAGACGCTAACAAGAGATGAGCAATCCTGATTATGAACAGTCATTGTGAAGAGAATTAGAGTAGAGTGGATTCAAAAGTGTTGGATTTATTTTCAGGAAGTCATTGACCAATTCTTTCATTGAAAAAGACAGTTTCGTGTCTTTCTGTACGAAAGGTATTCAGGCAAGGTTGGCAAAATTTGATAGTTCACGTATTGCCTGAATGTGTTCAGTCAGTAGAGCTTTGATTTTAGAATTAAAAAATAACAGGATTGCTTTATTAAGGGGAAATCTTCTTGAAAGCGACAAATATCTTAATTTAGCCTAAGTAAGACAGATCTATCTAATTCAGCCTCTGACAACCTTGTATCGGCGAAATGCTGTATAAATAGACAAATAGCCCTGATGTGCTAAGATAAAGACATTACACACAGTGTGAACAGGAGTTGTCCAATGACAGCTTATACGATTATGAAAGCAGGCAAGGTGGAGGATGATATGATTCCAAAACTGGCGATTCACGCATTCCGTGATGCTTTTAAGCAGGCATGTGCGTCTTCAACTGTGGTGTATGTGAAAGATCAGCAACTGGTACAGCGCCAGCCGAATGGTCAGGAAAGCGTAATGAAGGATGTATCTGCGGCTTATCGTAGTGCGCAGCATCTTCCAAAAACCTTGACACGTAAAAAGAAATTACAGACCGTTCACTAATTTATGCCACAACCCCGCATCAGGATGTTTGCAGGTCCGAATGGTTCAGGAAAAAGTACCATTAAGGAATATTTGTTGCCCCATCATATTGGGGCATATTTAAATGCAGATGAACTCGAATATCAGCTTAAACACTCTGCAGTTTTGCATTTGGACCATTATCATCGGGCATTGAATGCAGCTGCTTTAATTTCCTTTCTAGAACAAAAACAACGACCGCAGGCAAATACATGGGTGCTTTTATTACGTCAGCCACCGGTGTTAATCAGTGCAAGCTGCGTACAGTTTGATCCTGCAGAAATCGATTCCTATTTATGCGCGCGTATTATTGATTATATTCGCCTGGAATTTTTACGTTTAAAGGTGAGTTTTACCTTTGAAACAGTGATGTCGCATATTTCCAAAGTGGAATTTTTACATGAGGCAAAACGCCACGGATTTAAAACCTATCTGTACTATGTTTCCACGGTTGATCCGCTGATTAATATTGCGCGGGTGCAGTATCGCGTAGAGAAGGGCGGGCATGGCGTGCCTGAACAAAAGATTAAACAGCGTTACTACCGCAGTATGGATTTATTAATGCAGGCGGTGGATGCCACAGATCGAATCTACTTTTTTGATAACTCGACGGATGGTCAAGCCGCATCTTTTCTGGCCGAGATTGAAAATGCCGAGCTGTTAAAAATAAATCCCGAGGCGCAGGTGTTGCCAGAGTGGTTTGTAGAGAAAGTTTTAAATGCTTTTGAGTAAGTCAGTTCACTTGGATGGGTACTCATCTCTATTTCTGATCAGCAGCTTTAAAACGCCAAGAAATTAAAGCCAAACTACATAATATTCTGCCGAAGTACAAAATTCCCCGAGGATATATTCGGGGGATTTGCCCAACTATCAAGATCAGCTAATTAATTCACATGATTTTTCTAGCAAACTGTTTTCCATTTACAACATGTTATTCGGATTGATGAGCGAAAACAGGCTTTATCCAAGTCCTGTTTTTAGAGATGTGCTGGCCGCGCTAAGCCTCTAGTCGCTGGAAGCTTTTTTTTTACTTCCTTTATTTTTAAGCCCTTCATTCTTATTCTTATAATCTAGAAATAGCCTAAGCAATACTCTCCTTAATCCTCAAATGACAGCGCAAAAGCCAGAATAAAGGAAAGGGGGGAGATGATTAGCTCTTTGTAAGAAAGGATAGATATTTATTGATATTTTATATATTATAAAAACATATAATGTTTTGGGTGTATGGCGATGCATGATTTCCTGATTGCGTTTTTAGGTGGTCTTTTATTAGGGGCCGCCGTGGTCGGCTATTTATATGTGAACGGACGAATCGCAGGGATTAGTGGTTTGCTGGCTCAGGTGATGCAGCCAAGCACCATCTTTAAAACACCGGCGCTGTGGTTTTTATTGGGACTGTTTGTTACGCCGTTTATTTATGGAATCTGGCAGCAGCCACAGATTGAACTTGACGCCAGACCACTCATGATGGTGGTGGCCGGTATTTTGGTTGGTTTTGGGACCCGTTTAGGTTCGGGTTGTACCAGTGGTCATGGTATTTGTGGAATCAGCCGTTTATCCAAACGTTCGATGGTAGCGACCTTGACCTTTATGCTGACGGGCGTATTGACAGTGTATGTCATCCGCCATATCACAGGAGCATTCTAAAATGAAAAATATCTGGGCGTTTCTATTTGGCGGATTATTTTCATTGGGCCTGATGATTTCGGGTATGTCCAATCCGGAAAAAGTACTAGGTTTTCTGGATATTTTTGGGGATTGGGATGCCAGTCTGGCTTTTGTGATGATGGGTGCCATCGCCGTGGCTTTTATTCCTTTTCAAAAGGCAGTACGTCAGGCCGAACCTAAGACGGTGTATCATGAGGCCATTGAGTTACCGCGGCAAAATCAGCTAGATTCTAAACTGATTATCGGCAGCGCTTTGTTTGGGATTGGCTGGGGAATTGCCGGCATTTGTCCTGCACCTAGCTTTACGTTAATTGGTTTGGGCTATTATCAGGCGCTGTACTTTATTGCTGCGATGATGTATGGCATGTATCTCCATCATCGACTTTTAGGGAAAAAATCATGACCGCTACGCCAGTTGTACAACATTTTTTTGACAAAGAGACCAATACATTCAGCTATGTAGTGACCGATCCAGCCACGCAGCAATGTGCAATTATTGATAGCGTCTTGAATTATGATGCGGCTTCAGCATCTACCTCGACTGAAGGTGCCGATGCAATTATTAGCTATATTCAGCAAAATAGCCTAAGCGTTGAATGGATTTTAGAAACCCATGTGCATGCAGATCATCTGACCGCAGCCCAGTATTTAAAAGAAAAGCTCGGTGGGAAAATTGCCATCAGCAATAAGATTATTGTAGTGCAGGATACTTTTGGCCGTATTTATAATCTGGATTTAAAGTATCTCAATGCGCATCAAGCCTTTGATTATCTGTTTGATGATCATGAGCAATTCAGTATTGGTGAATTAACGGCCTACAATATTCCAACACCAGGGCATACACCGGCCTGTTTAAGCTATGTGATTGGTGATGCAGTCTTTGTCGGCGATACCTTGTTTATGCCGGATTATGGTACTGCACGCTGCGATTTCCCGAAGGGTAGTGCAGAGCAACTGTTTGATTCTGTGCAAAAACTGTATAAGTTGCCAGCACAGACACGGGTATTTTTATGCCATGACTATCTACCTGAAGGGCGTGAGGTCTTTATACACGAAACCAGTATCCAGCAGCAAAAAGCCGAGAATATCCATATTCACGATGGTACGCAAAAAGCAGATTTTGTGGCAATGCGTAATCGCCGTGATGCCGGTTTGTCGATGCCAAAACTGATTTTGCCTGCTATTCAGATCAATATGGTGGCCGGACATTTCCCTGAACCGGAAGCCAATGGCACGCGCTATCTGAAACTGCCATTCAATTATTTCAACAAATAAAGCGGATCGGCCAATGCCTTCATGCAACTGGCCGATATTTATGAACCGATACAAAATAGCCTAAGCAAAAATACAATTTTAATAAAACACTTATCCTATAATATCGAGAAAGCCAAAACCGATGCATTCAAGGAATCAAAAATGCTGCTCAATTTCCAGACTTCACAACAACATCTATCAAGCACCGACATTCCGGTTGTTCTTATTCATGGTTTATTTGGCAGCTTGAGTAATTTAGGTATGCTGGCACGTGCGTTACAGGAACGTTATCCGGTCATTCAGATTGATGTGCGTAACCACGGAAAATCGGAACATTGCCAGAGCATGAGCTATACCGAGATGGCGCAAGATGTACTGGAAACCCTGGATGCGATTCAGGTACAGAAATTTGTGGTGATTGGCCATTCCATGGGTGGAAAAATTGCCATGCAACTGGCTGACCTTGCACCAGAGCGAGTGGAAAAACTGGTGGTGCTGGACATGACACCATTTGCCTATCAGGAAAATCATCATGATCAGGTGTTTGATGCGCTATTTGCTGTCAAAAAAGCACAAGTGGAATCACGCCAGGATGCCACCCAGATTATGCAGCAGCATTTGCGTGAAGATGCGGTGATTCAGTTTCTGATGAAATCGTTTAGTAAAGGGCAGTGGTTATTTAATGTCGATGCGCTTTATGCATCTTATTCGAAAATTTTATCTTGGCAGCCAGTTCAGGTGGATGCACCAAGTTTATTTATTCGTGGCGGTGCATCTCCGTATCTGTCTAAACCGGAACACTATGCGGCCATTGAACAGCAGTTTAGTCAGGCTAGCATTGAAACTGTTGAAAATGCGGGGCATTGGCTGCATGCAGAGAAAACTGCTGAAGTGGTCGATAAAATCCAGCAGTTTTTATCTGCATAAGCCCGGTATTGTTTTAATCAAGTGCATTGGCCATCAACTGACCTTCCGAGGTCAGCTTTTCTGCCATTTCCCGGGTTTTCTTTAAGCCTGGCATCCGGTATTCGGTATGACCATAATCTTTAATGGATTTCCAGCGGCCACCCCAGGTCAGACCAACCGACTCCGCCACTTCGCCATACAGTTCATAACCGCGCATTGCCCACGGGTCACGCTCGGAAATCACCACTTTGCCATTACGTTTAAAGGCCACATCGGCGGCTAAACCAAATTGATGGTAGCTTTGATAGCCACGGGCACGGGTGGTGTTTTTATTTTTGGACAGCGAGTTTTGTCGCTCCGGACTGCGATAACCTTCCAATAGCACCAGTTCATAGCCATGGCGTTCTTTCATGATTTTAAACACCATCAGCAGGCGTTGTTTATAACGCGGATTCATCTTATGCCACTTGCGGTCAGCGCTGACAATTGATGGATTGACATGAGAATGAGCATGTAAATCTTCTACTGCTGGATCATAACTGTGCTGATCTGCCGGCACAGCCGCCCACTGATTTTCCAGTTGCATGGCCTCAACCACGGCGGCTTCAACCAGTGCTTCTTCTACTTCAGGTGGTGGCGACAGCATTTCACCTTCAAGCAGGGCATAAACTTGAGGATCGACTTCTCTTAAGTAGTCGGCTTCAATTTTGGTGGCGCTAATCGGGCGGGTAAAGGCAAACAGAAGGATACTGGAAAACAGAAAAAATCCGGCAATCAGAATCCACCATTGCTGAATATGCCAATGGGTTTGAGTCTGTTCTGCTGCAGCCGCATGATTAAACTGTTGAGCCAGACTTTTCACCGAGCTCAACTGTTTTTTGCTGTTGGGAATAAGTGCCTGAAAACCGGATAATACCTTGGCCCGCAGTTCATAAGACAATAGCAGTGCCAAACTGCAGGCAACAAGTACAAAGGCAATAAAAATAACCGCAATCATGGATGAACAGCGGTGTCCTGCACGCTTACAGTTTCAACTTTTTCTACCGGTTTACGGGTGACCGAAATTTGGACACTGGCCTGTGGTGTTTCTTCTGGTTCTACGGCGGCCATTGGTACCACGACCGGTGCAGCCGGTTTAGCAGGAACAGCTTTGGCTGGTGCTGGAGCTGGTTTTGGTGCAGGCGGCTGTTTTGCTGTCGCCGCAGGAGCACTGGCCATGTCTTGCGGAAAGTTCGGAGCTACACGCGCTTGATTTGGCGCAGGCTGGGCAGCAACTTTTGCTGGTTGATGGGCAAAGATTTTACTTAGTTCACCATCATTGGGTTGCTGAAACTCAACCGGATGTTCAGCCTGCACATCTTCGAGCTCGTCAAAACTGCCAGAGTGATCGGTCATCTGGTTTTTTAATTCTTCCAGTTCTGCCGGCAGTTCCGATGGAGTAACCGCTGGCGCGGCCATTGCCTGAGTGGACTCTGCTAGTGTTGTCGATGGCTGGCCTGCATAAAAATAGGCATAACCGGCTAAACCGGTGACCACGACCCCCGCCACAAAACCGCCCAGACTATATAAAAGTGGCGACGGCGATTTTGGCTTGTTACTTTGTAAAATCCGTAATGAAGTTTGTTTTTCGTTTGCCATGTTTTATCTAAATTTTATGGTAAATGAATGGTGATATGCGCCTGTTCCGTGGGTGCAGTAATCACATTTTGATATTGGCTCATTGCGCTATTATTCTGGTTGGACAGCATGTAACGCAGGCCGGCAAAGGACAATAAGGCAAAAAGGGCTAAGAACAGCAAAATCCAGAAAAAAGGTAATTCACGGTGAATAATATGTTTGATCTGATCCGGTAAGGCGGCAAAAGGCGAAAACGCGGTTTTCTTGCCTTTCAGATAATCAATTTCATCGCCAACACGCGCCACAATATGGTTCAGCGCTTCCATCGACTCAATACGATATTTGCCCTGAAAGCCCAGCAGCATGCAGTAATGATAAACCTCTAAAGCCGCCAGACGTTCTTTGCCACGACTTCTGAGCTGTTCCAGCATTTCAAAAAAGCGATAGCCGGCCAGCTGCGAACCGAACAGATTGAGTTGTAGGGGATTAATCAGCCAGTGATTCTGCAAATCAAAAAATTTCGGGTCTTGCTGGGTCACGATGGTTTCATCCAGCAAGGCACAATACGCATATTTAGCATCGTGAATATCATCGGCTAAAAACTGCAGTTTTTTTGCCTGGGTTTCAAAACGGTTCAGCATATCCATGATTTTTTCACGGAATGCTTCAACATTGCCTGGCACATACTGGTTCTTGATCAGGAACACAATATAGAAACCGTCATGAAGTAAATCGACCAGATTAGAACTATTGCTGATTTTCGGGTTGACCTGTGGCGGGGTCAGACCGGTACCAATCTGACCATCATCAAATAAGGAAGGTGCATGATGTGGAGTATTCATGAAAAAATGTCCTTAACCGTTCATGACAGCAATAAGTTCAATGGAAAGATCCTGGAAGCCGGCCGGCACATAAATACAGATCGATTCCGAGTCGAGCATGCGTTGATACAGGTCATTATTCGACTCAATTTCAAAATAGCTGACCCCGGAACGTACTGGAATGGCGGTCGGCACCTGCATCAGGTGATGAATTGGGATGGCTGGTAAGGCAGCCATCACGCGCTGTTCAACATCAACCGTATTACCGACTTTAAAACGCAGTGGCACAATCTGGATCAGTTCATGCGCCTGCATCATCGAGCTGGACACGGCAATATACAGACGGGTATCGCGAGTAATCTTGTCGGATTCCAGACTGCCGACCCAATAAGACGGACGAATTTCTTTCAGGGCGATGCTGATATAACGGCTAGAAATAATGGTATCCAGCAATTCTCTGAGGATGACATCCAGCTGTTCAAAACTATCCTGTAGCTGATGATGCTTATAATGCGGCAACTGATCGACTTCATAGGCAGTCGAGAAGGTCAGCAAAGAACCGGTTAAACGCAATAATTCAAAAAATAGACGTTCCGGATGAATCTGAGGATATTGCAGAACATGACTTAAAGTCGCATGTGCAGTATTTAAGGCATTCACCAGCCAGAACGAAACAATATCGCCAGAACGGAACTCAATCAGTTTCTGTTCATTTTCCCGGTTATTGGTTTGAATGGTTTTGATTTTGGCTTTAATCACATTCAAGGTGCGGCGCAGGCTTTGCAGCAGGCTGTCACTCGATTTAATATGCAGAATTGGTGGAATAAATTTGCGTTCAAACTCGAAATGACCAGAACTGTGACGTTTGATTTTCGCCACCGGCAAATAGATAAAGCCATCCATTTCATGATTTGGTTCAAACTGGGCATCCAGCAGTTTAAATTCGGCACGGCGTTTCAGCAGGGTAATATCTGCCGGGGTAGCGTCGGTGAATAAATCATGAGTTTGAGTGAGATGTGAATGGTAACGGCCGGGTTGTGCGCCAGATTCAAACACCACATTATTTTTATTTGGCTGTACAATCGGTAGCGCTAGATAAACCAGCATTTCACCACGCAGATTCAGGTCATCCAGCTGTACCGGTTCAGGTAGTAAATCACGTGCTGGCGCCTGATAGATTTCTCCATCTTGCCACAGCATTTCAATACTTTCTAAAGCCAGCACATGGGTATTTAGCTGAGCTTCATCAAACTTTATAGATTGCACACCATAAGCAAATGGAATGGTGGAACGAACAGTATGGTTCAGGCGCTGTTCATGATAGCTGTCTTGCAACTGAAAATGTTGCGGGCGTAAAAATAAGCCTTCGCCCCAAAGAATTTTATCTGCTTTAAACATGGCACTTACCAATCACTATTTGTTTCATTAGAGCTTTGCACACCCAGTAATTCCTGAATATTTTCAAGCGGGTTGTCATTTTTAATTACCTGAGTCAGCCATTCATGCAGCGGCATCTGACTCCATTTAATGGTTTTTTGCAGCATGTAGCTGACCGGGCTATGGGGTTCATTGGCCTGAAAGTAATCGGCAATTTCCTGTAAAACCTGCATGGCCTGTTCACGGTTGGCCAGATGGTTTTGAGGTTGCGGTTGAAAACCGGTCGGTGAATTCATGATGGGCATCGCTATGGCAGGGGCTGCTGTAGTATTAATGGCATCAGCAGTCACAATGTTATTCTGTTCAGGTGCTTCAACCAGAGTCTGCGCGGCAAAGGCATCTGTTTTATATAATTTTTTAAGCGTGGAATGAATCGAATCAAGCTGTGAGTCAATGGCGGCAAAACTTGGCGCATCCAGGCCCATTAATTGATCCAGTACTTCTTTTAAACTTGACCACTGCTGCAAAATGTCCAGAAAGTGCTGGTAATTCTGGTATTGCAGCGACTTCGAGGTATTCAACAGCGCCTGATCAAACTGCTCCAGCTGTGGCGTGGCTGCTTGATCAGATGAATCTTCACTTTGCTTGCGACGCAAATTGTCCTGATACAGAAAATTGTCATAATCACGCAGGCTCAAGTGAGGTGCAGTCACAATCGGCACGGTTTTAATCAGCACCGGAATCTGGTTAATCAAACCTTGCAATAAACCAATACGCTGATCCAGATCATCATCTTCAATTTCCGGATGCAGCTGCAACCAGTATTCATTCAAGCTTCGATGGCTGAGTTGAATAGCCTGAGCAATGCCCTCAAAGCCATACAAATTGCTCCATGCTTCCAGCAGCCAGCCATATAAACGGATATCCTTGGTTTTACTTTCCAGTAATTCAGTCGATTTGCTATGTACAAAACCCCAGTCGGCCTGTTTGGGTTCGGAGACCCAATCGCCCTGATCGAGAAGCGGATCATCCTGAGTTTTGGCCTTTTTAATGGCATGAAACTCATTGGAAAAAGAATAGTCTTCTCCACAAGGCTGTTCGGCAGAAATGGGGTGTAACAATACATCGAGGTTGAGGTTCATTGCTGTTCTGAATCCTTGATTACGCTTCAGTCATCTTTGCTTTTTTACTGCTTCGTTTTTTGGCCGTTTTTTGTTCCGGATCGAGCTGATAGATGATTTCATCGTCTTTGACATCAATATGAATCAGTTGCGGAATTTTTTGCTCAGCCAGTGCCATCAGGATTTCTGTCGCCAAAGCCGGAAGCACCGAAGAATTCAGAATGTTGTCGACATTACGTGCACCACTATCGACTTCGGTACAGCGGCTCAGCAGTAATTCAATTAAATCGTCGGAATAGCTGACTTTGGTCTGGTACTGCTGTTCCAGACGCGCGGTA
This sequence comes from Acinetobacter sp. YH12117, assembly GCF_013418865.1. Lineage (NCBI taxonomy): Bacteria > Pseudomonadati > Pseudomonadota > Gammaproteobacteria > Moraxellales > Moraxellaceae > Acinetobacter > Acinetobacter sp. YH12117. The sequence goes on along the minus strand of NZ_VPBF01000001.1, from coordinate 133,417 downwards.
ATTTTACCGAGTTTGTGCTGGATAATTTGCACCAGTAAATCATCATGCAATGGGTAATACGGCACAATCCGCATACGTCCTAAAAAGGCCGGTTTGAACTGCTTGTACAAACTTGGTTTCAGTTTTTCAATCAGCTGTTCTGCGCTTGGCCATTCATCTACCGGCAGCGGCAGGCAACTTTGCATGATGGCGCTGGAACCGGCGTTAGAGGTCAGCAGGATGGTAGTATTTTTAAAGTCAATCAGGCGACCTTCACCATCTTCGAGCATGCCTTTATCAAACACCTGATAGAACAGCTCCTGCACATCACTATGCGCTTTTTCAATTTCATCGAGCAGAACCACGCTATATGGATTGCGGCGCACGGCTTCCGTCAGCACACCGCCTTGACCATAACCGACATAACCTGGCGGCGCACCTTTTAAAGATGAAACCGTATGCGCTTCCTGATATTCCGACATGTTGATGGTAATCAGATGCGATTCGCCACCGTATAACTCATTGGCCAAGGCCAGGGCAGTTTCAGTTTTACCGACCCCACTTGGGCCGACCAGCAGGAACACGCCTTGCGGTTTGTTTGGGTCTTCCAGCTTGGCTTTTGAAGTTTTAATGCCTTGCACCAGTTGATGCAGGGCATAGTCTTGCCCCATAACACGCTCAGAAAGTTTATCTTCTAAGGTCAGAACCTGCTTGATTTCATCATTAATCATTTTTCCGACAGGAATACCGGTCCAGTCCGAGATAATTTCATTAATAATCTGGGCATTGACGCGTTCAAATACCAGCGGATGTTGACCTTGCAGTTGCTGCAACTGGCTGCGTAACTGCTGCATCTGGGTCTGGCTGTTTTCATCGGCTTCGGTCTGCTGTTCTAGCGTCTGAATCTGCTGAACCAGTTCCAGTTCTTGTTGCCATTGCTGTTGTGTATCGGCAATTTCCTGCTCAAGAGCAGTAATTTTCTGATTTAAACCGTCTAAACGTTCATGATGAATCGGGAAGTGTGCATGTTCTTTTTCAACAATTTCGCGTTCAAGTGTTAAATTGTGCAGCTGCGCCTGTAACTGATCGAGTTTCACCGGCTGGGCATTTTGAGTCAGCGCCACACGTGCAGCGGCGGTATCTAATACACTAATCGCTTTATCCGGGAGCTGGCGACCACTGATATAACGATGTGAGGCATGCACAGCCGTGACAATTGCTTCATCATCAATATTCAGCTTAAAGTGATTGGCCATCACCGGAATCATGGCGCGCAGCATATCAATTGCGACTTCTTCAGTTGGCTCTTCAACTTTGACCACCTGGAAACGGCGGCTGAGCGCGGCATCTTTTTCAAAATACTGTTTATATTCGGCCCAAGTGGTGGCCGCGATAGTACGTAACTCACCACGAGCCAGTGCTGGTTTCAGCAGGTTGGCGGCATCATTTTGACCGGCCTGACCACCAGCACCAATTAAGGTATGCGCTTCATCAATAAACAGGATAATCGGATGAGTCGAAGCCTGAACTTCCTGAATCACCTGTTTTAAGCGGTTTTCAAATTCACCTTTAACACTGGCACCAGCCTGTAACAGGCCCATATCCAGCACATGCAAATGCACGTTTTTCAGCGCATCCGGTACCTGGTTATTGGCAATTTTAAGTGCCAAACCTTCTACCACCGCAGTTTTTCCGACACCCGGTTCGCCCGTTAAAATCGGGTTGTTCTGACGGCGACGCATTAAAATGTCCAGCATCAGACGGATTTCAAATTCACGGCCAATCACCGGATCAATCGCGCCTGTTCTGGCTTTTTCAGTCAGGTTAATGGTGTATTGATCCAGCGCAGGCGTTTTTTTGCTGTTTGGTGCAGGCTCGATAGCTGTGACGCTTTCAGTTTCAGCCATTTCCGGAGCGTGAGCGGTTTCATTTTCGACACTTTTAACACACACATCTAAAAATTTGTGCTTCATGGTGTCAATTGGGAACAGGTCAAACAGGCTCGAAGCACGCACCGCAATCTGATAAAGATCAGGTGCGGTTAGCAAAGCAACCAGTAAATGACTGCTACGAATTTGCGGATTTTGCTCGGCCGAGGCCAATAACCAGGCTTGCTCTAACAGACGAATGATAGATTTTGCAAAGATAGGTGTACGAGAATTACCCTTTGGCAGGTGACTGACACTTTCTTTTAAATCATGAATGAGGTCATCTTTTAAAATTTTATATTTATCGAGAAGGAGACTCAGGTCATTTTTATGGTCTTGGGTTAATAATTCTAGGAAAAAGTGTTCTATTTCAATTTCGTAGTTCTGCTGATTAATACAGGCATTGGCAGACTTTTCTAAGGCTGTTCTGGCATGACTTGATAGTTTATTAATCAAAATTTTTAAATTATTCATAACACGCTCTAGTTATAATTCCAGTCCAAATGGGTTAAAGTAGCGACCATGGGCTGAACATCGTTTTCAGTAAATAAAATAAATTTTACTTACATATCAATAATTTGTATTGATATAAATATTAGGGTTGTAGTATTCTACCTAAAATTTTTTCAAAAATGAAAACAAATAAGACAAAAATAATTTTACCGGAAACAAAAATATGACAATTATTGTCGATAGTTGGCAGAATTTGTCTTGACGCCAGAAGTTTATTTTTTGTTAAATTTGCGCGATGTTTTTTTTGATAAAAATTGTTCGTGTTCAGTTTTCAAATACACCCATTCACTATAAATGAATTTAGAAATTAGAGGCTCGTTTTGAAAAAAAGTATTCTTCTTTTTCCCCTAATGGCGACACTTTGTGCCACCCCAATTGCTTATGCAGATGAGCAGATTGAGCTAAAACGAGGCTGTATCAAGGATTATCCGCTGGTTAAGGGAGAAACTGATCAGGCATTGTTGGGGATTTATCAGCAAGTGTGTGCCAAAGAAAATAAAAAAAATCAAGAGGTGAAACAAGAACTGCAAGTTCAAGCCGCAAAACGTTTTCAGGAACTTGGTAAAAATATGAAGACCCTGCAGCTGGTAGAACAGCTGGAAAACCAGGGCGTACGCCATCCAGACCTGACTGATGCGCACTTTTTAGCAGGCGTTTCGATTGCCAAAAATGCCTTAAACTATATGCGTACCGAGCAAATGCGCTTTTTATCTGACGAAGTGACCTATCCAGCGGCCAAGGAATTATCGGATACTATCCGCGCTTCAGTGCCTGCTCCGGATACCAGTTCTGCCAAGGCCATTACCAATGCATCACTTGCCAAAAAAGCTGCAGCCCAACGTGCTGCAGCACGTAAAGCAAGCAGTAATGCAAGTCGTGCTAAAACCACACGTACCGCATCGACCAAGGCAGCAACTGCAACAAGAACAACTGCTCCGGCAGCAAAACCAGCGGCTTCAAATAATCCATTTGAATCGCTACGAAAATAATAAAACAGGATCACTGTATTATGGCTAAACGTGAAAGTGTACAAAAGAAACTTCAGCGCATTCGTCCTCCACGTGTTCAACTGACTTATGATGTTGAAGTGGGTGATGGCAAAGAAGTGAAAGAATTGCCTTTTGTGGTGGGGGTGTTGGGGGATTTCTCTGCTGCTTCTGAACTGGAAAAGACCAAATTAAAAGATAAAAAATTCATTAATGTTGACCTGGATAACATTGATGAGGTGATGGAATCTTTGGCGCCACGCGCAGCATTCGATGTGGAAAATACCTTAACTGAAGAGGGCGGTCGCATGTCGGTGGATCTGACCTTCACTTCCATGGAAGATTTCCGTCCGGAAAGCGTGGTGCAACAGGTTGATCCGCTGCGTAAACTGGTCGAAGCACGTGAGCGTTTAACCGATTTGCGTAACAAGATTTCCAATAGCGAACGTCTGGAAGATCTGCTGGATGAAGTATTAAAAAATACCGACCAGATTCGTAAATTAAGCGCGGAGGCCGATCATGACTAATGCTCAGGCCGTTCAGGCGCAAACCCAGACTGCAGAAGAACTGACTTTGCTGGACTCGATTGTCGAGCAAAGCCGGATTGCCCGCAATGAAGAAGAACATGACCGTGCCAAAAGCCTGATTGGTGAACTGGCCAAAGAAGTCATGGCCGGGACAATTACTGTTTCTGAAAACATGACTTTGTCGATTGACAAACGTATCGCTGAAATTGATGCGCTGATTTCTGCCCAGCTCAGCAAAATCATGCATCATGAGCAGTTCCAGAAAATTGAATCGACCTGGCGCGGTTTATATTATTTCTGTCAGGAAACACCGTCGAATCCGCTGATTAAAATCCGCATGCTGAATACGACCAAAAAAGAACTGGTCAAAGATTTCCAGGGCGCGACTGATTTTGATCAGAGTACCTTGTTCAAGAAAATCTATGAAGAAGAGTATGGTTCATTTGGTGGTGCACCGTATGCGACTTTAATTGGTGACTTCGAGTTTGACCGTACGCCTTCAGATATGTATCTGCTGGAGCAGATTTCGCACGTGGCTGCGGCATCGCATGCACCATTTATTTCTGCGGCAAGTCCGAGCATTCTGGGGCTGGAATCGTTTACCGATATTGACCGTCCACGTGATGTATCCAAGATTTTCGAAACTGCAGAATATGTACAGTGGCGTTCATTTCGTGACAGCGAAGATTCACGTTATGTCGCATTGACCATGCCGCGTGTATTGGGCCGTTTACCGTTCCATCCGAAAGATGGTGCAGCCACTGAAGGCTTTAACTTTATTGAAGAAGTGTCGGGCCAAAACCATGATGAATATTTATGGATGAATGCGGCGTATGCCTTTGGTACCCGTTTAACCAATGCCTTTGATATGCATGGCTGGTGTGCGGCAATTCGTGGCGTTGAAGGTGGCGGTCTGGTCGAAGGCCTGCCGGTCCATACCTTTAAAACCAGCGATGGCGAAGTGGTCTTCAAGTGTCCAACTGAAATTGCCATTACTGACCGTCGTGAAAAAGAATTAAGCGATTTAGGCTTCATTCCACTGGTACATTGTAAAAATACTGACTACGCGGCGTTCTTTGGTGCGCAATCTGCACAAAAACCGAAGAAATACGACAGCGATAGCGCCAATGCCAACTCGGCCTTATCTAGCCAGATTCAATATATTATGGCGGTTTCGCGTATTGCCCATTATTTAAAAGCCATGATGCGCGACAAGGTCGGCAGCTTTGCCTCTGCTGGCAATGTTGAAGCCTTTTTAAATGACTGGTTATCGCAATACGTCTTGCTTGACGACGGTGCCTCTCAGGAAGCGAAAGCACAATATCCGCTTCGTGAAGCATCGGTAAAGGTTGTAGAAAATCCTGCTCAGCCGGGACACTACAAGTCTGTGGTTTTCTTAAGACCGCATTTCCAGTTGGACGAGTTGTCGGTTTCTTTGCGACTTGTTACTGAGTTACCTCAGTCCTCAAATTGAGGCAACTTATAATAACTTTTAACTAAAACAGGAAAATTTATAAAATGAAAGATATCTACGTACAGTTTCGAGGGAAGTATAAAGTTGATGGCGAATCGCGTGACGCAGAGCACAAAGATTGGCTAGAAGTAAATTCTTGGGCGCACAATATCCGTCAGCCTAAATCAGCGACTTCTTCAAGTGTAGGTGGTCATACTGCTGAGCGTGTAGAACACTCAGACATGGTTTTTGTTAAAGATTTGGATGCAACCAGTCCAAAACTTTGGGAAGCATGTTCTGCGGGTTATACTTTCGATGAAGTACAGATCGATTTCTATCGTGCTAACGGTGACAAGCGTATCAAGTACCTGCAAATCAAACTGAAACATGTACTGGTTTCAAGCGTAACGCCAACTGTGAATGAAGAAGGTGTTCCAACTGAATCATTCGGTTTGAAATATGCCGCAGTCGAGTGGACTTATAACCAGCAAGACATTAACGGTACCCAAAAAGGTGCAGTTACTAAAAAATGGTCACTTTCAAATAACACAGCATCTTACGCTGCTTAATTTGTATGACCACGGGAGGCTGGCGCTATGCCAGCCTCTACCTGATTTTATGCTTAATTAGTAATACATGAATTTAGACCAGCTTTATCCGTACGGTTTTAGAACTACATTATTTGACCGGCTTTTAACTACAGAAGATTATCATTTAAAGGGGTTGTCATTACAGGAACTTCGCGAATCTGTCGCTGCAGATCTGGAAGACCTGCTCAATAGCCGCATGGCATCTTTGCATGAACAGATTGATGATTTTCCACTGGTTAAAAAGTCCATTATGCAGTTTGGGATTATTGATTTTGTCGGCTTATCGACCGCTAATCCAAGTGACCGCGATAAAATCTGCCAGTCTATTGCACAATCCATCGCGGCACATGAACCGCGTTTAAGACAGATTAAAGTTGAAATGTTATTAGATGAACAGGATATGGGGGCTTTGTGCTTGAGTATTCAGGCCTATATCAATATTCATCCTTTATATGAACCTGTGATTTTTGATGCTTTATTAAAACCAACAACACAACAATATGTTATTTCGGCACGTGCATAAGTGGGATTCCTGTGATTGAAGACTTGTTACCTTATTACGAAAAACAGCTGCAAGAATTCGGCCAGCAATCTCGTGAATTTTCCCAAAAATATCCTAAAATTGCCCAGCGTCTGTCTTTAAATCAGGAACAGATTGATGACCCGCATATCGAGCGTTTAATTCAGGCATTTTCACTAATAGCCGCACGTATTGATAAAAAACTGGCAGACAGCTACGACATTTTTACCCGTGCCTTGTTTGAGGTCATGTTTCCACAGTACCTAAAGCCTTTTCCGGCCTGTTCTGTGGTCAGCTTTGAAGATCTCAATAAAATTAAACAGCTGACCGAAGCACATACAATTCCCAAAGGCACGGCGTTAAAATCCAGGAGTTTCAAAGGCGTTCAGTGCGAGTTTTCAAGCACACACAGCGTGAATTTATTGCCAATTCAGCTCAACAAGCTGGAATTCAAGAGCAATCCGAGTGCGCATATGCACTTGAACCAGAACGCAACCTTAAGTCTGAGTTTTGAAATTTTTAATCAGGCACACACATTGCTGCAACAACAGCAGTTGCCAATTTATCTTGATGCGATTTCCAATTTTCCACTCCAGGTACTCGATGGTATTTTCAGTCCCAGTACCGGATTTTCGCTAAAAATTGGCCAGCGCCAAATTCAGATTGCTAATCCATTTCAGCTGATGGGTATGCATGAGCAGGAGAGTGTACTGCCGCTAGATGAGCATACCCATCATGCCTACCGGTTATTGCTGGAATATTTCTGCTTTCCGGAAAAGTTTAATTTCCTGAGTCTGAATCTGGATTTTCTGCATTATTTCGAAGATCAGAGCCAGTTTGAATTGCTGATTCATCTGAAACTGAATCTGAATGATCAGATGGTGATTCGCAATTATTCCGAACTGAACGTGGCTAACTTTAAATTATTTGCCACACCGGTGGTGAACCTGTTTGAGAAGCAGGCCGAACCGCAAAAAATTGATCACAAGCAGCTGGAATATCCACTGGTGACCGATGCGCATCATCCTGAGTTTTATCAGATGTATAGCATTCAGGAAATGAACATGATCCGGGAAAAAACCAATCAGGATCAGGTGGTTTTTCCGGTTTATCCATTTTTTGCCATGAGTCATTATCGGCATGAAGATATTCAGTTTTATTACGCCCTAAATGCCAAGCAGCTGCATAACCGTTTTGTGGAAACGGGCTACAGTGTATTGTCAAAGCAATTACAACCGCAGCACACTAAGTCGGATTTCATCAGCGCCAAACTGCTTTGCTCTAACCGTGACTTGCCACATGAGGCTTTAAGCCAAGCCAATAATATTTTAAATCTGAATGACAGCAGTCTGGCACGGCGCGCTCTGGTACTGAAGCGTCCGAATAAGCCGTATTATTTTGAGCAGAATAAAATGGAACAATGGCGGGTGATCTCGCATTTATCCTTAAACACCTTGTCTTTGATGAAAGGCGATGCGATCAGTCATATCAAAGAGCTGCTTGAACTTTATAACCTACCAAAATCTAAAGAAAATCATTTAATTATTGACTCAATTAAAGCGGTCGAGTTTTCGTTAACCCAGAAAATGGTCGAAGCTAAACCCTTTCCTTTATTTGTCCGTGGTCTGAAAGTGCATCTGGATATTGATCCACAGGTATTTCGTGGCCATAGCCTTTATATTTTCAGTACCTTGCTCAGTCATATCTTTAACTTAAAAGTTCAGATGAACAGCTTTGTGGATGTGGTGGTGCGTGATGCCAACAGCTTACAGGAGTTATACCAATGCGTGCAGAACGTTGGTGGCAAGAAACTTCTGTAATTGCAGATCTGGTTGAACAGCCGACGGCGTATGAGTTTATTCAGGCCACGCGGCTGCTGCGTCATGCACCTGAACAGGCCGTACAGGCCGACTGGAAAAAGGGCTTTCAGTTTCAGACCTCGCTCAATCTGAATTTTCCGGCGGCAGAAATTGAAACGTTGGCGGTTGAAGATGATCAGATTCAGCTGACCAATTTAATGGTGGGACTTACCGGCATTCAGGGGGCCTTACCGTATACCTATACCCAGCGCGTCCGCCAGAGTCCACGTATCCAGCGTGAAGAAACCGTGCAGTTCCTCAGTTTGTTTAATAACAAACTGACCGGACAATATATTGAAGCCAGCTTGGCTTATAATTTGCCGGTACGTTATGAGGTCGAACACGACAATCATTATCTGGATATTCTGCATGCGCTCAATGGTTACATCCGTTCACAACATGAACAGGATGAAATGGACCATTATTTTGCAGAATTTTCAGGCCTGATGCAGGGCCAGAACAACACTGCACATGCCTTAAAAACCGTGCTGAACTGTATTTTTAAAACCGATTTTACTGTGCATGAATTTATTGAAGAAAAATTCAAACTGAATGATGCGCATAAAACCTGTTTAGGTGGCAGCAATCCGGCCTTGCTTGGAGTAAATACCTTTTGTGGGGAAACCATCCGCCAGATTGATGGCAAGATTGAAATTGAAGTTGGGCCTTTAAACCGGCAGCAATATCAGGAATTTTTACCGGGACAGCCAGCCAGTACAAAACTGAAAAAACTCTTACAGACCTGGTGCAGTCCGACCTTAATGGTCGACTTGCGTTTGGTGCTGAGCAAAGAAGACATCCAGCCTTTATGTCTGAACTCCAGTCATCGCGCAGGGCTCGGGCAAGGGGCTTTTTTAATGCCACAGGCATGGGCAGATAATCGTGATAGCTGTTATCCGCTGTTGGGGGATCAAAGATGATCAAGTGGATCATTGGCACTTTTGTCAGTATTTTTATTCTGGTCAGCACCGCCATTATCTTTTACTGGCGCGATATTCAGCATGATCCCGATACGGCAGATATGCTGGCATTTTTTGTATTTTTACCTTTGGCGATTACGCTGCTGCTGACGTCACCTTTCATCATTTATAGCGCAGTCCAGCGTTATAAAAAACGTCAGGAAGAACAAAAACAGCAGCAGGAGCAGGCAGCACTTGCCCAGCAGCAGACTCCTGAAGAAAAAGCGGAGCCGGTCAGAACGGTGGCGCTGAACCTGTACAGTGGTTATAGCCAGCATGCTTTTGGTGAAAATGAACAGATTGTCGAGGAATTAAAAAATTTCACTAGTCCGGAGCTGGATCATCAGCTGTTAAATGCCTACGGCTTGCCAATTTTGTCTTATCGCATTAAAGACCTGGATGATGAAATTGAGCTGGATGACGATGCAGATGAATATAGCGTCGACAGCCAGCGCAGTTTACGCATACGCCGGCTGGTCCAGCAGCAGCTGGTTCAGCACAGCGATGTACTGATGCAAATTGCCGAACATTTAAAACAGTCGGCACTGTTTTATGACAGCGAGCTGGCCTATCAGTACCGTATGCATCCGGGCTGGATTGATCCCAACCATCAGGAAGATGAAAGCCTTGAACCTGAGCCGGTGCAACCTGTTATGCGTTTAAACCGGATTAATATTCATGTGGTGCTGGCAGAAGATTTGCTGCATTTATGGAATGAAATAGACAGCCAGCAGATGATCATGGAATTTATCCAAGATTTTCAGGTAATTCCGGAGCAGATTCATATCGAGCATCATTATTGGGGCAGTAAAAATGCCTATCAGGACTGGTTTGAATTGCTGGAACAGACCGCAGCACAAACCGAAGAAGTATCGCTAATAGTGCTGGTCGATTCTGAAATTGATCAGGACGTGATTGATGAAAAAACCTGGCTGACCGACCATTATTTACCGGCCGAATTTGTCTCTAGCTGTATTGTGGCTTCCACCGCGGTGCAGATTAACCAGCTGGAACCATTCAAAATGCTGCAGCTGGTGTTGAATGAAAAAAATATTGCCCATTACCTGCAGCAGCATCAGATGACAGAACTGGCGCAATTCGATCAGGAACAGCCTTTTGTGCTGATGCCGGATGATCCGACCCAGATTAAAGTCGTGAAGCAGATTGAACAGAGTTTTGCTGAGTCTCAAATCGAAACTCATCATTTTTTATATACAAAACAAAGTATTGGTCATACCCAACACTTGTCGAAAGTGTTTTCTTTCATGTTGGGCATGCATCTTCCAGAGGGAATTATTTCCATGATTTACAGTACCGAACATCCGGCCACCCACGTACTTTTTATGCCGGTTTCCCATGAAACCCCACAGGGCTGATGTTGCAGTATCGCGCGAATTTTAGAACAACGAGAACAGTATGTTTTATACCATTTTAGGCTATGTCTGGCAGTATGTGACTAATCCGAAAGCGATTATTGCACTGTCTATTTTTGTGGCACTCATAGCATCTTATAACACCATTCCGCGCAATCTATTCTGGGCGCTGATGGCAGTGTATATTCTGGGTGTGGTCGGATACGGGATTTATGCCTCGATCCAGCGTTATCGTCATGAAAAGCAGGGCGAAGAGCTGGCCGAAGCCATCAGTAAAGACACCGAAGCTGAATACGGCAAGCAGAAAGATAAAGAAGAATTACAGCTGATTCAACAACAAATGAAAGAATCGATTCAGCTGATCCGCAAGTCTAAACTGGGCGATAAAAAGGGCAATGCGGCCTTATATGAATTGCCGTGGTATATGGTGATTGGTAACCCGGCCGCCGGAAAAAGTTCGGCGATTTATAACTCCGGTCTGAAATTTCCCTTTGAAGAAAGTCATCAGAAAATGGTGTCTGCCGGTTTAAGCGGTACCCGTAACTGTGACTGGTTCTTTTCCACCGAAGGGGTATTGCTGGATACAGCCGGGCGTTATTCGGTCTATTCCGAAGATCATTCTGAATGGCTCGGTTTTTTAGGTTTATTAAAGAAAAACCGTTCTCAGGCGCCAATTAATGGCCTGATTGTAATTGTCAGTATTGCCGAGCTGGTCAGCCAGAGTCCGGAAAAATCAATTAAATTGGCCAAGAATTTACGTGCCCGGATTCAGGATTTAACCGAGCGTCTGGAAATTTATCCTCCGGTGTATCTGGTGTTTTCTAAAATGGACCTGATTGCCGGCTTTACCGAATTCTTTGAATGTTATGAAGTGAATGAGTTTGATCAGGTCTGGGGTGCAACCTTGCCCTATGATGCGGAATCTTCTCAAAATGCGGTCGAGCTGTTTGAAAAGCATTACGGCATTTTATATGATGGTTTAAAAGGCGTAAGTACTACCCATTTAAGCCGCCGCCATTCACAGAATATTTCTCCAAGTGTCATGACTTTCCCGCTGGAGTTCAAGAGCTTAAAGCCAGCGCTGAAAACCTTTATTGGTACCTTGTTTGAAGATAATCCGTACCAGTTTAAACCGGTATTCCGTGGCTTCTATTTCACCAGTGCCTTACAGGAAGGCACCATTGAAAGCCCGATGACCGAGCAGATTGCACAGGACTTTTTACTGACCAAGATTCCCAACAGTGAACATGGTGTGCCGACCCGTTCGGTTTCACAAAACCATGGTTACTTCCTGAAAGGGCTGTTTTCCGATGTGATTCTGAAAGACAAGAATCTGGTCAAACAGCATATTAATCCACTGCGTAAACGCCAGCGTTATGTTGGCTTTATTGCCGCATTGTTTGGTGTGTCGATTATTCTGGGACTGTGGGTCTGGTCGTATCGCAATAACCAGCAGTTAATTGCCGAGGTGCAGCAAGACCTGAATAAAGTGGTGCAGATTGAGCAGCGCTCTGGCACCGAACTGGCCGGACAGCTTGAAGCCTTGCTGATTCTGCAAAACCGTATGTCACAGCTGGACAGTTTTGCTGAAGATCGTCCATTAAAATTTGGCTTTGGTTTATACCAGGGCAATGAGCTGCGTGAAAAGCTGAAGACTGAATATTTGCAAGGCGTGCAGCAGATTGTGCTGCAGCCGGCACAGCAAAACATGGCACAGTATCTGCAACGGGTAAAAGCCAATGAAGAAACCCTGAAGGCCAATCATGCCAATGTGGAAATCAAGCAGGTGGCCAATCAGCAGAAATATCTGGAGCCATCGGACAGTAATCCGCAAGATGCGTACAATGCACTGAAAGCCTACTTGATGATGAGCAATCCGGAATATCGTGAAGCTGGTCATTTAAGTGATCAGGTCACGCGTTTCTGGCGTCCGTGGTTAGATGCCAACCGGGGGAATTTGGCGCGCGGCCAAATGCTGAAAGATGCCGAGCAGATTTTATCTTATGCCATGACCCTGGCCAATGATGCCAAATTCCCGAATCTGGAAGCGGATACCTTGGTGGTTGATCAGTCACGTCAGGTGTTATTGTCTGTGGTGCGTGGTATGCCGGCACGTGATCGGGTCTATAACGAAATTAAAATGCGTGCAGCGGTACGTTTCCCGGCCTTAACCGTCAAACAGATGATCGGTGAGAATAATCAGGCGGTGGTGCTGGGCAGTTATGCCTTACCGGGTGTATTTACCCAGAAAGCCTGGGCAGAATATGTCGAAACCGCCATTGATGAAGTCTCCAACCGGCCAACAGATTCTAAAGACTGGGTGTTAAACAGTACCCAGTCCGATGACCTGACCTTTAGTGGCAGCCCCGATCAGATCCGTAAACAGCTGACCGATCTGTACAAGCAGGAATATATTGCAGAATGGCGTAAATTCCTGGCTGGTGTGCACTATGCCAAAGGCAAGGAATTTAAACAGTCTGCGCAGAATATTGAAAAACTGGGTGAACCGGAAAATTCACCAATCCGTCAGATGATTACCCGGATTGCACAGGAAACCTCGTGGGATAATCCGGTGGTTCAGGCAGAACTAGCCGCACCGCAAAAAGGTTTTATTGCCTGGTTTAAACGTAAAGTGTTGAACCGCGATGAAGCGAAAATGGCGGAACAGGCTGTAGCCAGAGCACAAGGACCAATTTCCAAAGAATTCCAGATGTTCTATCAGCTGGTACGTAAGCGTGATGACCAGCAGAACAAGTCTTTACTGGATGAGTATATGCAAGCGATTGCTCAGGTGCGCAGCAAGTTCAATGACCTGAAAAGTGCGGGCGATATTGGTCCATCGGCCATGACCTTGGTGAAACAGACCATCAATGATCAAAGTTCGGTGTTTAACAGTACCCAGAAACTGGTCGATGAGAAGATGACGGTGGGCTTAAATGAACGTGACCAGCAGCTGTTACAAAAACTGTTGATCAGTCCATTAACGCATTCATTTGAAAGCCTGTTAATTCCGGCACAGGATGAAATCAATAAACTGTGGACCATGCAGGCTTATCAGCCATTTAGCGCCAACTTAAGCAAAAAATATCCGTTTAATTCATCTGCGACCTTACAGGCGACCAGCAATGAAATTAGCCAGATTTTTGGTGAAAATGGCAGTATCGCCCGTTTTGTGAAAGAGCATTTAGATCCGCTGGTAATCCGTCGTGGCTATACCTTAACCTCAAAAACCTGGAAAGATTTAGGTATCAGCCTGAACCCGCAATTTGTGATGAATTTCCAGAGCTATGTCGCGCCTAGCAATGGCATGGCGACAGGTGAATTGTCTCAAACCGCGGCGCAAGCACCGGTGAATCAGTCCAACTTCCAGTTCTATCCATTACAGAATCCGCAATTACTGGCCTATACCATTGATATTGATGGGCAGCGTATGGTTTATGAAAATGGCATTCAGCAATGGGTGAATTTCGTCTGGCCAAATCCGGGTGCGATTCCGGGTGCGCGTATTACAGCGGTGGATTTAGAAGGTAAAACCCATACCGTCTTTGATGAACCGGGTGAGTACGGCATTAACCGTCTGATTGACACGGCTCAGCGTACCCAGCAAGGCGGCAGCTTTGAAATGGTCTGGAAAAGCAAGCAGGACCCGAATATTGCGGTGAAACTGAACTTCCGACTGATTAGCGGCAACTCGGGTAATATTGGCTCAAGCCGTGGCTATGCGGGTTTACAGCTGGTTGATCAGGTGGTTACCAATAAATCGGTACGTGTCGTGGCTGCGCAAACAGCACCGACACCTGCCACTGCACGCACCAATAGCACATCGCCTTTAAAAGGAATTGAAGGAGTACAGCCATGATCAGCCAGAACAGGCGAGTGGGAGAGCAGGGATGAATGAGCTGAAAACCCTGCCATTTTATTATGGTAAATGTCCGGCCCGAGGCGATTTTTTGAAAACCAAAGGCCAATCTTCACTGATTCAGGTACTGGATCAGTGGATTACTGAGGCGCTGGAAAAAGCGATGCAATCTCCAGAGTTTCAAAGGCGCTATACGCAGTTGCCATCACTGGATTTTTTCATTGCCAATCCGCAGGAATATAAATTTCTGGTGGCCAACTTAATTGCCAGCGAAGACAGTTCGGGACGACAGTTTCCGATGGTACTGAGCCATCTGCTAGATGTAGATGTCCCCCTGGAGCATTTGCTGTACGCACCGTATCGCTATAAACAGACCCTGATTGATCTGTTTCAGAAAAACCGGGTGCTCAAGTCGATTCGTGATCCTGAGATTTTGCTGGACAAGCTGGCCAAACTGAATAACCAGATTCAGGTGTTTGATGTGCATGAAAGTGCAGCATTTTATGAACATCATACGACACATTCTTTTGCCCAGTTGATGAAAATCAGCACCTATGAGCTGGCACAAAGCATGATTGGACTGGGATTATTGCTGCAACCGGTGATCCATCAAGGCACCAGTAAATTAAATAAAGTCCTGATTTTACCGATTAATAATCATGCCTATTGCTATGAAATTGCAGCATTTTGGGTCAGTCTGATTAGCCGTTTTGTCGCCAATCAGAACACAGAATTGCTGGTCGGTTTACTGCATTATGACAAACCCTTGCTGATTTTTGGCTTTCATGGCGCAGATATTCAGGCTTTAAGCGAAATTTTCACCCAAAACCTGGACAGTTCACATTGGGTCTCATTGGTCAATGCCAGCTGGATTGATCCGTATCTGGAGCAAAATGCAGGTTTGGCGGCGTTGGAACAGGCTTTATGTGAACGCCAGCTTAGCTTAAGCCAGGGAATCAAACTCTTTAGACAGACTTTTATAGATGGATAAAATGATTAAAAATCAATTAAATACATATAAAAAACAATGGCTGTCTGTACTCTTGTTCAGTGTTAGTAGCTGGGTATGTGCACAGCCGATTGTAGTTGAAGGCGTGGTCCCGAATGAAGCCAGCAAACAGGCCATCCTGACTAAAATGCACAGTGTGTATGGTGCGGACCAAGTCATTGATAAAATTCAGGTTAAATCGGTTGCTGCACCCAATGGCTGGAGCGAATCGGTCACACGAATGATCACGCCAGACCTAAAAAAAGTGAAGCAGGGTCAATTGTTGGTACGCGGTACGCAAATTGATTTAAATGGAAAAATGTCCAACCAAAATGATATCCAGCCAACCACAAATGCTTTTCAGGGCTTGGTACAGGCGCCATATCGTTTTAATGCACAGTTATCTGTAAATCAGGCCGAACAGAAAATTATTGATGATGCCTTGAAAAACCGGATTATTGAATTTGAATCTGGCAGTGCGGTTTTAGCCGCATCTGGGACAAAAATTCTTGATGAGATGGCGATTGCCTTAAATAAGGTTGGTGGCAAGCAGGTGAAAATTATTGGCCATACTGATAGCTCTGGTGATGCCAATAAAAACCTGATCTTAAGTAAAGAGCGTGCACAGGCGGTAAAAGATTATTTGATTGGCAAAAATATTCCTGCAGATAGTTTGAGTGTGGAAGGTTTAGGCGCCAACAAACCTGTGGCAGACAACTCAACAGCTGAGGGTCGTAAAAAGAACCGTCGTATTGAGTTTGAAGTGATTTAAGTGGTCATTAAAGGAATAAGAGCCATCTACAGGATGGCTTTTATTTAATATGCTATATTTCGTATAATGTATATTATGTTAAATAACATCTCTACGACAGCACCCTAACTTAGTTGCGTTGCCGCAACCCATTTCAATTGTTGGTGCTGTGCTTGACAGCTTATGTAACCAGTGACATCGCTGTCAAGCATCTGTTAATGAACATAATATAAGTTATGCAGAAATCAGATCGCTACTCGATTTGCGTCCAAGCAAGCTTACGCAAATCTGCGTGGCTATGACATCAAGATAGTTATTGATAAGACCTGATCTCAGACATGATTTTTTGAATAGAAGTTCTATCGTGGATTTGTAAATGATCTCTTATGTAGATGAGTTTACTTATATTTTTTTGAAGTATTTCTTGTTGTTCAGAATCGGCTAATTTCGCCTGTCTACTTAATTTAAATATCAAGCTACAAATACTTTCCCTGACTATCTCATAGTCAATAATTTGATTATATTCAATATCTTGTTGATTTATTAGAGTCTTATCTAAATGATCTAAATTAAACTGAATGAGTTGCATGACATGATCTCAAGTTGAGGATCGAAACACTGGCGCGTCTGTACTTATGGTAACGATAGCAAATATTCCCCGTCCTTGCCTGCTCCTTAAGCCACTATAATTGTTAAAACCCTATCAATCACAGATTGATGGGTTTTATACAATTACATGCGTTTAAGCAGCTCAAATTACTATTGACCGAAGGTTAGAATGCGAAGTTGACGAACTTGTTTGGAAAGCTCCCGAAGAACAGGATCATTTTCAATATTTAGCTTTCGCTGCTCATGGATTTTGTCATAAAGCTGTTTAATAATATCTTGATTATCAATAGCAAGCTGCATCTTTAATGCTGTATCACTGCCTTTCAATTTGCTAAATTCAGAGTAAATAAAGCGGTAAACAGCATTGATTTTTAAATCCGTAATACCAAGCCAGTCTATCTCGCCATCAGTTATAGGGTTATCAATATCCATTAATCTTTTAGTTAAATATTGATAATCCTCAATTAAACTCTTAAATTCTGTTTCAATTGAACCAAGATCAGAGCCTAAAATATTGTACTCATTATTATCATATACAGGTTCAAAGCGTTTTTCAGTCATATTCACTCCTAGTGATTAAAGATTCGGATACGTTGGCGGTTTATAATCTATATTTTCATTACTATTTACAGAGACATTTTCTTGTAAATACTGTTCTTTTTTCACTTTAGAGAAAGACATCCTATTATTTTTCGTTGATAAAGCTCGGCATTCATTAATCGTAATATCAACAATGTCACCATAAGAGTTTTTGGCGTAACAATCAGTAGATGAATCTATAATCATGGCGATTCTTGATAATTCTTGTTGCTCCAAATCTACAGCTTTAACCTCTTTTTCCGTAGTTGATTTTACTGGGGATGTGTCAATTGGTGCTTGCGCTTTAACAGGCTGCTTTGAATCTTCTATGACCGTATTTTGACTATTTAATATTTTATCATCCTTCCACTTTGAATAAACATAACTGGGTATCCCTATAAATACAGCTATAAGAATAGCTATATATTTCAAAGGTATTTTGGTCTTGTGAGTATGCTGAGTAGCTGATTTATAGAACTTAAATAAGTGCTTGGGGAATTTAAATGTTTCTTTATTAATTGCTTCATCACGAACACTTCTTGTATTTGGATTTAGCTTATGTTCAGGGAAATGGAAGATTGTAGCCTGTTTTAAGCCAAAGACACGTCTTAAATGTAAATGCTCACCAACAAAGTCTAATGTATGTTGATTTATAAGTTTTGGTGACTGGGTAATTAATACAATGTCATAACCATTATGCCGATGGTAATCGAGATCCCAAGCAATATTGGCTATGTCTTCTGCCCTATCCTTTGGGTATTTTTTTAACATATCTCTCTTGGCAAATGCTGGGTGCTTTTGTGCTTCATCATAAAGAACGACAGAGCCATGATCCAATTTACGCCAATCAAATGGATTCTCTAAATCATCTTCAAATTTACGAACACCAGAGATATTAATGCCGTCAATGTTAGTCCATACATTGCGACCATCATTTAGAAAGTCGAAGATGATAGCTAAAGCCTTTAATGTCTTACCCGAACCTGGAGTTGCCGTAATCAGTGTTAGCATAGTACAAGCTCATCAAACCAATTGAAGTGATATATTCCCATTGCTCAATCCTCCTCATGCTTCGTCGTCATTCGCAATGGGATTCATTACATTTCTCTAGTTAATACAAATCTCATAGAGCGCAAATAAGTCACAGTGACAAATGTACCTAATACAATAGATAAATATTTATCAAAGCCAGCAAGCCCAAGAATGCCAAGTACAGCAGGAGGTAAACCTGTAACAGCATCTCTCATAGAATCAATCAAGGAAGAAGTAATTTCGTTTAAGAAATACATTGAGAAGATGCCAATACCAAAGGCAGATAAGGCTTGAAAGACTAGACCGGATGCAAACCAAGTTAATACACGTACTAATAAACCCGCCATTTTATGACCTCACGAAGCCAACGAAGATATAACAGGCATGCAGCCATGCTGCGAGAATCACAAATGGACGTATATCATTTGCAAATGAACAGAAGTAGTCATAAGGAAGTGATATTTGAGTAGATGCCATACCTAAATTTAAATTAAATGTTTTAGGTGCTGGGCAATTACCTCTAAAGTTAAATTCAGGTGAAGTCGGCAGTTTGTTTTTATCAAATTCACGGACTTCATATTTTTCAGGTTCAGGAATGGCAGAGTCGTCTTTAAACCAGTCGAGAAATGAACATATAGGCGTAGCCCAATTACAGAATTCAGGGATAGCAGTATTTGTCGTTGATGTTGTCTGATTACCTGTAGCTGTATCTGTTGTCGTTGTTGTAGAAGTTACATCAGTCTGTGAAGGATAAACCGCCTGTTGATCTAAGGCAGTCGAAATATCAACATAAGGCTCAAATGTAGATGGTGTTTCACCGTTTGCAACATCAGGTGTTAAGGCTTCAGGGATTGCAGTAGCCTGAGTATTTACAGCAGGATTAGTCAGGATGTCATCTAATATTTCAGGAGTTAATGTTGTAGGTTTAACTTCTTCATCTTCATTCGTAATTGTGCCTGTGTTCGTAATAACAACAGATTGTTGATATGACGGCAAATTAGGTGCGGTTTTGTCAAATACAACACGGACTTTCTCTTTATCATTTTCAATTGTATTGATCGCAAAGTCGTATGTAGGGTTTTGCTGTTGAAGCACACCAAGCATACAACTTGCATACGATGCTGGTGAATTATGTTGTATTCCACCGCATGTCCATACATATTTTTGACTGGCACCGATTACATATAGTCCTGTAAGCGTATCTAAATACCAACCTTTTGTATGTAAGAATCCAGCTACAGCAGCAACGCCTAATCCAGCAGTTCCAGCCATTAAACGACGATACATCGTTCGACCAATTAAGCCATTTTTAGGTTTGAAGTCTTTGATGGTTGAAGTAAGCGTTTTAGGTTGACCATTGACGGTAATATTTTTTGAGCCACTAATATTCGTTTTTTTTGATCCATCTTGTGTAACCGTATAGTTCCAAGAACCAGCAGTCGTAGCTGGCGAAGATGCATAGCTTTGATTTAACGTAATAAAAAAAGAAAGCATAAGCACATAACGATAAAATAAATCCACACGTCCACCCTATTACCTCATTCTAAATTTAGTCATGACTAAAAGCTTAGAACCCCATTACTGGATGTAATGGGGTTTTGTGAATTAACGAATTAACGCAATTACACGTTTAATGACCCAAACACCAGCAACAACACCAATGATGGCAATACCTACAGTTTGAAGTGTTCCTGAGCCACCACTAATTGCAGTAGTTGCTCCTGTTGCTAGATCACCCTCCGCAAATGCAGAACCAGCAGCAACCATCAGTCCAGTACCTAAAGCAACTGGTAGTGCCTTGTTTTTTTGTTGAACTTGAGTTTTCATATAAACCTCATTATTTGAGCAAGCTAATAACTTGCTTAACGATGAATACAACGGCAAGGCAACCCACGATTGCGATTAGTAATTCATTGGCTTGCTGTACCGTTAAATCAGGCAAGAATGATTTAATATCCTGCCACTCCAAGCATGTTTGCAGACCTGATTCATTTGGCTGTGATAAAGTCTTGCAAACGTGCATTTCTTAAATTCCTACATCCGTTCAGCTTGATGGTCTACTTTCCAAATCAATGTTTTTAAATCATTAATTTCATCATTTGTCGTAGTATCAATGCTTTGCTGTTCTTCTAAATAAAGATTAAGAATTTGCCTAATCTTTAAATAATCCTCTTTACGCAACTGCCCTACTTTTCTGTCATAAGTTGTTGTTCTGTAAATGGGATTTTTTCTATACATGATCAAATAACATCTTGTTCTGATACTTGAATATCTTTTAGAACTGGTTTTGGCGGTGTGCGAGTAAAATCGAACTCAAATTCGAGATCAAATTTACAAGGCAATTCAACATCTTTAAAACGATAGTAATTACCTGAACCTTTTAATTTAAATATCTGTTCCGACGATCCTTTAGCTTCCATATTCGCTTCGGGGAAAGGAATCGAAGCATAAATATTTAGGTTGTCATAAGGCTGTGGAATGCCTTTGTTTTTGCCATTTTCAGGGGTAAATTCACCGTGTGACATTTTTAAACCTGTGACGATAACAGTCTGTATTTGTGACATTTTTTAGCTCCTAAGCTATTTTGTAGTTAAATTGCGAGTTTGGCTCTACATACCATTCTGGCAATTGCTGGTTGAAATCAATCTCAATGAGCTTGATAAAAGGAATAATGTTGTTAGCTTTATCTGTATGTAGATTCTGTAAATAAGCTTTTGAGAAACCACATAAGCAAAGTTCAGCAATCAATCGATGAAATGAAGCTTTGGAATAATTTGTTTTCAATTCCTCAATGCCCTTTTCTCTGATCAGGCAGTACATTGCGAATAGATTTCTGACTTTGGTTGGTGAAGGCTTACCCGATTTAGTCATGACTACTTCTGACCGTTCGATAGCTTCAAGTACACTTAAATCGTCAGTTAATTTCATAGTTTGACCTCTAAGAGCTTCAAATATGCTGTGCGTGGCTTTTGTCCAAAGTGTTTGAAGTAAGTTAGGATTTTGTTTTTGGAAACGAATTAATTCGAATAGGTTAGTAGGAACATTATTTCGCTCTAACCAGCGTTTTTTTAAACGTGACTCAAAGCGTAAAAGCCCGATTGTCCAATCAATAAGTTTCTGATTAGACATGACCTCAACAACACGCATCGCTGATTTATCCATTTTTTTCGCAAGTTGTTGTTGTTCAGCAAATTGCGCCATGAACTCATCATGTTTTAAATAACATTTATGGTTGAGCAACCGAGAAGTTTCACCGCCCCAGTAGCGTGAAGTGTCATAAGCCTTTTTACTTACTCGTGTCTGACCATTACTAACATTCCCTAAATATTCGAGAACTTTTTTTGCTGTAGTTTGGTCTTTAAGACGAGTTGAGTAAGTCACATCAATATGTGACACCCATGCTTTTTGGAAATCGAGCATTCTTGCTAATAATGGATATGCTTCATACAAGAAGCCGATCATTTCCATAGCACCTTGCTCGATATTGTCTGATCCGAATACGTTATGCCCTTGTAATAGCTTTGCTGGACTCGCTTTGATCTGAACATAAGGCTCATAGTAAGAATCGAAAAAAACTTTAACGGCCATACCTGTGTAATGCGTTGGGACTGATTCGTACGGATGAAATAAGGCTGATGCTGAGATAGTCCCATCATCATTTTTGTGAACAGATCGTGACGCTAAAGGAATTTCAATACTGTGTAGATCAACATCAATGAAGAAATAACGTCCTTCAGCATCTACAGAATAGAAGCTGCTCTCAAAGGGCGCATTTATACAAAGATGATCCAACATAAAACGTAATATCGTTTATTTAAAACATTAATTCGTTTTATAAAACAATTTAACGTTTAAATCAATAAAATAATCCACTATTTCGTTTCAAATGCGAATAAAGTATATATATATGCATCTTTAGAACGGAATACTGGATTAAATGAGCGTTTCAGCAAACATTAGAAGGCTTTGTAAAGAGCTAAACATAAGTCAGAAAGACTTAGCTAAGTTAGCGAACTTGCCTGCCAGTACAATTAGCAGCGCATTAAAAGAAGGCAGTGATCCGAGAGCATCAACTATCAAAAATATAGTAATAGCCCTTGGAGTAAGTTCTGATATGGTTTTATTTGACGATGAAGAATTGGGTCTGAATGGCGACCTTAAAATCCTATTTCGTGAAGTTGAGCGTTTTGAAGGTAAAGAACGAGAGCAATTAAAAGATATGCTTCGCATGATGATTGTTCATAACAAAAGCAAAGAATTGATGAAGTAATTTTTGATAAAAGTCTTAAATTTGAGACTAGAGTCCACCATTAGAAGACGTGGACTCTTTTTTTACATTATTTAATTCTTTTGACTTTCCCACCCTTGCTATCATTAAATCTAAATGTGCCTAAATAAGTTGTTGTTGAAGATTCAGCTTGAGGTGCATCTTCCATATCTGGAATTTGACTTTTGAAATCTGAATCGCCCTCTTTCTCTGTTGATTTTTTTTCATATTTTAAAGATTTTTTAACAACTGATTTTAGTTTATTAAGCATGTCTACTATTGTCCTATTCTAGAGAAAATAAATAAAAGTATAGAAATGATAAAACTGATACCTGATAGTAATATAAAATTATAAGCTTTTTTTACAGATTGATATTTTATAACACCTATTTTTCTATAATCATCAACTAACCCCATGAAAATTTTAGAGGAATGAACATAAAAAGACGGTAAAGAAGATTTTTCAAAGGATACAATAAACTCTTTTTTTGAAGGTAGCCTATCAGTACCCATAATTTTAAGCCCCATAAACGTGTGATACCACGCAATACTAAATAGAACTATGGTTATTATAATTAATAAAATATTTAAATAGTAAAAACAATTACTTATACCACTATCGTTAAACAAATAAAACCTAATAAAAATAAAATAAGTTGAAGATAAAATAGCAAGAAAAGTTAAAAACTTTGTAGATTTATCCTCTAGTCTAGAATATCTAGATTTTTCATCTTCATATAAAAATTTGTAGTACTCATACAAAACTTTAAACTTATCTATTTTCTCCTTCAACTCTTCAGGAGATTCCTTTTCATCTTCGGCTAGTATATTTTTTAAAAAATTTTTCATTAATAAAAGTCATTCTGAAGTCGCATAACTTCATTTTATGTTAAATAACATCTCTACGACAGCACCCTAACTTAGTTGCGTTGCCGCAACCCATTTCAATTGTTGGTGCTGTGCTTGACAGCTTATGTAACCAGTGACATCGCTGTCAAGCATCTGTTAATGAACATAATATAAGTTATGCAGAAATCAGATCGCTACTCGATTTGCGTCCAAGCAAGCTTACGCAAATCTGCGTGGCTATGACATCAAGATAGTTATTGATAAGACCTGATCTCAGACATGATTTTTTGAATAGAAGTTCTATCGTGGATTTGTAAATGATCTCTTATGTAGATGAGTTTACTTATATTTTTTTGAAGTATTTCTTGTTGTTCAGAATCGGCTAATTTCGCCTGTCTACTTAATTTAAATATCAAGCTACAAATACTTTCCCTGACTATCTCATAGTCAATAATTTGATTATATTCAATATCTTGTTGATTTATTAGAGTCTTATCTAAATGATCTAAATTAAACTGAATGAGTTGCATGACATGATCTCAAGTTGAGGATCGAAACACTGGCGCGTCTGTACTTATGGTAACGATAGCAAATATTCCCCGTCCTTGCCTGCTCCTTAAGCCACTATAATTGTTAAAACCCTATCAATCACAGATTGATGGGTTTTATACAATTACATGCGTTTAAGCAGCTCAAATTACTATTGACCGAAGGTTAGAATGCGAAGTTGACGAACTTGTTTGGAAAGCTCCCGAAGAACAGGATCATTTTCAATATTTAGCTTTCGCTGCTCATGGATTTTGTCATAAAGCTGTTTAATAATATCTTGATTATCAATAGCAAGCTGCATCTTTAATGCTGTATCACTGCCTTTCAATTTGCTAAATTCAGAGTAAATAAAGCGGTAAACAGCATTGATTTTTAAATCCGTAATACCAAGCCAGTCTATCTCGCCATCAGTTATAGGGTTATCAATATCCATTAATCTTTTAGTTAAATATTGATAATCCTCAATTAAACTCTTAAATTCTGTTTCAATTGAACCAAGATCAGAGCCTAAAATATTGTACTCATTATTATCATATACAGGTTCAAAGCGTTTTTCAGTCATATTCACTCCTAGTGATTAAAGATTCGGATACGTTGGCGGTTTATAATCTATATTTTCATTACTATTTACAGAGACATTTTCTTGTAAATACTGTTCTTTTTTCACTTTAGAGAAAGACATCCTATTATTTTTCGTTGATAAAGCTCGGCATTCATTAATCGTAATATCAACAATGTCACCATAAGAGTTTTTGGCGTAACAATCAGTAGATGAATCTATAATCATGGCGATTCTTGATAATTCTTGTTGCTCCAAATCTACAGCTTTAACCTCTTTTTCCGTAGTTGATTTTACTGGGGATGTGTCAATTGGTGCTTGCGCTTTAACAGGCTGCTTTGAATCTTCTATGACCGTATTTTGACTATTTAATATTTTATCATCCTTCCACTTTGAATAAACATAACTGGGTATCCCTATAAATACAGCTATAAGAATAGCTATATATTTCAAAGGTATTTTGGTCTTGTGAGTATGCTGAGTAGCTGATTTATAGAACTTAAATAAGTGCTTGGGGAATTTAAATGTTTCTTTATTAATTGCTTCATCACGAACACTTCTTGTATTTGGATTTAGCTTATGTTCAGGGAAATGGAAGATTGTAGCCTGTTTTAAGCCAAAGACACGTCTTAAATGTAAATGCTCACCAACAAAGTCTAATGTATGTTGATTTATAAGTTTTGGTGACTGGGTAATTAATACAATGTCATAACCATTATGCCGATGGTAATCGAGATCCCAAGCAATATTGGCTATGTCTTCTGCCCTATCCTTTGGGTATTTTTTTAACATATCTCTCTTGGCAAATGCTGGGTGCTTTTGTGCTTCATCATAAAGAACGACAGAGCCATGATCCAATTTACGCCAATCAAATGGATTCTCTAAATCATCTTCAAATTTACGAACACCAGAGATATTAATGCCGTCAATGTTAGTCCATACATTGCGACCATCATTTAGAAAGTCGAAGATGATAGCTAAAGCCTTTAATGTCTTACCCGAACCTGGAGTTGCCGTAATCAGTGTTAGCATAGTACAAGCTCATCAAACCAATTGAAGTGATATATTCCCATTGCTCAATCCTCCTCATGCTTCGTCGTCATTCGCAATGGGATTCATTACATTTCTCTAGTTAATACAAATCTCATAGAGCGCAAATAAGTCACAGTGACAAATGTACCTAATACAATAGATAAATATTTATCAAAGCCAGCAAGCCCAAGAATGCCAAGTACAGCAGGAGGTAAACCTGTAACAGCATCTCTCATAGAATCAATCAAGGAAGAAGTAATTTCGTTTAAGAAATACATTGAGAAGATGCCAATACCAAAGGCAGATAAGGCTTGAAAGACTAGACCGGATGCAAACCAAGTTAATACACGTACTAATAAACCCGCCATTTTATGACCTCACGAAGCCAACGAAGATATAACAGGCATGCAGCCATGCTGCGAGAATCACAAATGGACGTATATCATTTGCAAATGAACAGAAGTAGTCATAAGGAAGTGATATTTGAGTAGATGCCATACCTAAATTTAAATTAAATGTTTTAGGTGCTGGGCAATTACCTCTAAAGTTAAATTCAGGTGAAGTCGGCAGTTTGTTTTTATCAAATTCACGGACTTCATATTTTTCAGGTTCAGGAATGGCAGAGTCGTCTTTAAACCAGTCGAGAAATGAACATATAGGCGTAGCCCAATTACAGAATTCAGGGATAGCAGTATTTGTCGTTGATGTTGTCTGATTACCTGTAGCTGTATCTGTTGTCGTTGTTGTAGAAGTTACATCAGTCTGTGAAGGATAAACCGCCTGTTGATCTAAGGCAGTCGAAATATCAACATAAGGCTCAAATGTAGATGGTGTTTCACCGTTTGCAACATCAGGTGTTAAGGCTTCAGGGATTGCAGTAGCCTGAGTATTTACAGCAGGATTAGTCAGGATGTCATCTAATATTTCAGGAGTTAATGTTGTAGGTTTAACTTCTTCATCTTCATTCGTAATTGTGCCTGTGTTCGTAATAACAACAGATTGTTGATATGACGGCAAATTAGGTGCGGTTTTGTCAAATACAACACGGACTTTCTCTTTATCATTTTCAATTGTATTGATCGCAAAGTCGTATGTAGGGTTTTGCTGTTGAAGCACACCAAGCATACAACTTGCATACGATGCTGGTGAATTATGTTGTATTCCACCGCATGTCCATACATATTTTTGACTGGCACCGATTACATATAGTCCTGTAAGCGTATCTAAATACCAACCTTTTGTATGTAAGAATCCAGCTACAGCAGCAACGCCTAATCCAGCAGTTCCAGCCATTAAACGACGATACATCGTTCGACCAATTAAGCCATTTTTAGGTTTGAAGTCTTTGATGGTTGAAGTAAGCGTTTTAGGTTGACCATTGACGGTAATATTTTTTGAGCCACTAATATTCGTTTTTTTTGATCCATCTTGTGTAACCGTATAGTTCCAAGAACCAGCAGTCGTAGCTGGCGAAGATGCATAGCTTTGATTTAACGTAATAAAAAAAGAAAGCATAAGCACATAACGATAAAATAAATCCACACGTCCACCCTATTACCTCATTCTAAATTTAGTCATGACTAAAAGCTTAGAACCCCATTACTGGATGTAATGGGGTTTTGTGAATTAACGAATTAACGCAATTACACGTTTAATGACCCAAACACCAGCAACAACACCAATGATGGCAATACCTACAGTTTGAAGTGTTCCTGAGCCACCACTAATTGCAGTAGTTGCTCCTGTTGCTAGATCACCCTCCGCAAATGCAGAACCAGCAGCAACCATCAGTCCAGTACCTAAAGCAACTGGTAGTGCCTTGTTTTTTTGTTGAACTTGAGTTTTCATATAAACCTCATTATTTGAGCAAGCTAATAACTTGCTTAACGATGAATACAACGGCAAGGCAACCCACGATTGCGATTAGTAATTCATTGGCTTGCTGTACCGTTAAATCAGGCAAGAATGATTTAATATCCTGCCACTCCAAGCATGTTTGCAGACCTGATTCATTTGGCTGTGATAAAGTCTTGCAAACGTGCATTTCTTAAATTCCTACATCCGTTCAGCTTGATGGTCTACTTTCCAAATCAATGTTTTTAAATCATTAATTTCATCATTTGTCGTAGTATCAATGCTTTGCTGTTCTTCTAAATAAAGATTAAGAATTTGCCTAATCTTTAAATAATCCTCTTTACGCAACTGCCCTACTTTTCTGTCATAAGTTGTTGTTCTGTAAATGGGATTTTTTCTATACATGATCAAATAACATCTTGTTCTGATACTTGAATATCTTTTAGAACTGGTTTTGGCGGTGTGCGAGTAAAATCGAACTCAAATTCGAGATCAAATTTACAAGGCAATTCAACATCTTTAAAACGATAGTAATTACCTGAACCTTTTAATTTAAATATCTGTTCCGACGATCCTTTAGCTTCCATATTCGCTTCGGGGAAAGGAATCGAAGCATAAATATTTAGGTTGTCATAAGGCTGTGGAATGCCTTTGTTTTTGCCATTTTCAGGGGTAAATTCACCGTGTGACATTTTTAAACCTGTGACGATAACAGTCTGTATTTGTGACATTTTTTAGCTCCTAAGCTATTTTGTAGTTAAATTGCGAGTTTGGCTCTACATACCATTCTGGCAATTGCTGGTTGAAATCAATCTCAATGAGCTTGATAAAAGGAATAATGTTGTTAGCTTTATCTGTATGTAGATTCTGTAAATAAGCTTTTGAGAAACCACATAAGCAAAGTTCAGCAATCAATCGATGAAATGAAGCTTTGGAATAATTTGTTTTCAATTCCTCAATGCCCTTTTCTCTGATCAGGCAGTACATTGCGAATAGATTTCTGACTTTGGTTGGTGAAGGCTTACCCGATTTAGTCATGACTACTTCTGACCGTTCGATAGCTTCAAGTACACTTAAATCGTCAGTTAATTTCATAGTTTGACCTCTAAGAGCTTCAAATATGCTGTGCGTGGCTTTTGTCCAAAGTGTTTGAAGTAAGTTAGGATTTTGTTTTTGGAAACGAATTAATTCGAATAGGTTAGTAGGAACATTATTTCGCTCTAACCAGCGTTTTTTTAAACGTGACTCAAAGCGTAAAAGCCCGATTGTCCAATCAATAAGTTTCTGATTAGACATGACCTCAACAACACGCATCGCTGATTTATCCATTTTTTTCGCAAGTTGTTGTTGTTCAGCAAATTGCGCCATGAACTCATCATGTTTTAAATAACATTTATGGTTGAGCAACCGAGAAGTTTCACCGCCCCAGTAGCGTGAAGTGTCATAAGCCTTTTTACTTACTCGTGTCTGACCATTACTAACATTCCCTAAATATTCGAGAACTTTTTTTGCTGTAGTTTGGTCTTTAAGACGAGTTGAGTAAGTCACATCAATATGTGACACCCATGCTTTTTGGAAATCGAGCATTCTTGCTAATAATGGATATGCTTCATACAAGAAGCCGATCATTTCCATAGCACCTTGCTCGATATTGTCTGATCCGAATACGTTATGCCCTTGTAATAGCTTTGCTGGACTCGCTTTGATCTGAACATAAGGCTCATAGTAAGAATCGAAAAAAACTTTAACGGCCATACCTGTGTAATGCGTTGGGACTGATTCGTACGGATGAAATAAGGCTGATGCTGAGATAGTCCCATCATCATTTTTGTGAACA
Organism: Acinetobacter sp. YH12117; assembly: GCF_013418865.1. Classification (NCBI taxonomy): domain Bacteria; kingdom Pseudomonadati; phylum Pseudomonadota; class Gammaproteobacteria; order Moraxellales; family Moraxellaceae; genus Acinetobacter; species Acinetobacter sp. YH12117. The sequence goes on along the minus strand of NZ_VPBF01000001.1, from coordinate 103,965 downwards.
GATCGTGACGCTAAAGGAATTTCAATACTGTGTAGATCAACATCAATGAAGAAATAACGTCCTTCAGCATCTACAGAATAGAAGCTGCTCTCAAAGGGCGCATTTATACAAAGATGATCCAACATAAAACGTAATATCGTTTATTTAAAACATTAATTCGTTTTATAAAACAATTTAACGTTTAAATCAATAAAATAATCCACTATTTCGTTTCAAATGCGAATAAAGTATATATATATGCATCTTTAGAACGGAATACTGGATTAAATGAGCGTTTCAGCAAACATTAGAAGGCTTTGTAAAGAGCTAAACATAAGTCAGAAAGACTTAGCTAAGTTAGCGAACTTGCCTGCCAGTACAATTAGCAGCGCATTAAAAGAAGGCAGTGATCCGAGAGCATCAACTATCAAAAATATAGTAATAGCCCTTGGAGTAAGTTCTGATATGGTTTTATTTGACGATGAAGAATTGGGTCTGAATGGCGACCTTAAAATCCTATTTCGTGAAGTTGAGCGTTTTGAAGGTAAAGAACGAGAGCAATTAAAAGATATGCTTCGCATGATGATTGTTCATAACAAAAGCAAAGAATTGATGAAGTAATTTTTGATAAAAGTCTTAAATTTGAGACTAGAGTCCACCATTAGAAGACGTGGACTCTTTTTTTACATTATTTAATTCTTTTGACTTTCCCACCCTTGCTATCATTAAATCTAAATGTGCCTAAATAAGTTGTTGTTGAAGATTCAGCTTGAGGTGCATCTTCCATATCTGGAATTTGACTTTTGAAATCTGAATCGCCCTCTTTCTCTGTTGATTTTTTTTCATATTTTAAAGATTTTTTAACAACTGATTTTAGTTTATTAAGCATGTCTACTATTGTCCTATTCTAGAGAAAATAAATAAAAGTATAGAAATGATAAAACTGATACCTGATAGTAATATAAAATTATAAGCTTTTTTTACAGATTGATATTTTATAACACCTATTTTTCTATAATCATCAACTAACCCCATGAAAATTTTAGAGGAATGAACATAAAAAGACGGTAAAGAAGATTTTTCAAAGGATACAATAAACTCTTTTTTTGAAGGTAGCCTATCAGTACCCATAATTTTAAGCCCCATAAACGTGTGATACCACGCAATACTAAATAGAACTATGGTTATTATAATTAATAAAATATTTAAATAGTAAAAACAATTACTTATACCACTATCGTTAAACAAATAAAACCTAATAAAAATAAAATAAGTTGAAGATAAAATAGCAAGAAAAGTTAAAAACTTTGTAGATTTATCCTCTAGTCTAGAATATCTAGATTTTTCATCTTCATATAAAAATTTGTAGTACTCATACAAAACTTTAAACTTATCTATTTTCTCCTTCAACTCTTCAGGAGATTCCTTTTCATCTTCGGCTAGTATATTTTTTAAAAAATTTTTCATTAATAAAAGTCATTCTGAAGTCGCATAACTTCATTTTATGTTAAATAGCATGTCGGGGATTGTGCCCTATACAAACTGTATGTTGGCACAACTTCACTGGAGAGATCCACCGATAGTTTAATCTCTCCAGTGAAGCATCCTAAGGAACATAATATACGTTATGCGGAAATCCGGGAGCTAAACTTATCCTGGCATGAATATATTCTTTTATCCTGGTGTGGATACAAACTTATCCTGGCATAAATATATATAAAAGCACCCTGTTGTTTTAATTTTGGTCAATCGTAACCCGCATATTATAGAACGCTACACCGGATTAAAGCCTATCAATTGTATGATCAAGTTTAGGGTCTGTTGACATTTCATAATGGTAGCCAAATAAAGATACAAGCTAAGGCAACAGAATTTTCATAGCTTTGCTTTAGCTTGTCATAGCGTGTGGCAATTCCTCTAAATTGCTTTAATCTAGCAAAAGTATTCTCAATTAAATGCCTGATTTTATAAAAATACCAATCCACATGATCATTATTTGAAAGTGTATTGGATTTCTTGGGAATATTAGCTTGAGTTCCCGTTTTTTCTATCTGTTCTCTCAAGGATTCAGAGTCATAACCCTTATCGGCACAGAGAATTTCTGTCTCGTGCAGGTCTATATTGTTAACTAATTTCGGTGCCACTTTTACATCATGGGTCGTACCATCCTCTATCAAAAACTGAACAGGGTTCCCATGAGAATCAACTGCCAAATGAATTTTAGAACTATTTCCACCGATACTTTTTGAGATAGCCTGATCCTTGATTCCTGTAGCATGCTGATGAGCCCTCACATGGCTAGCATCAATAAATACCCACTCTAGATCAGCATCAGATGAAATTAACTTAAATATTTTTAATAACTTATTATCTTTCGACCACCGGGAAAATTTCTTGAATATGGAGTTTGGCTTTCCGAAGGCAGCAGGTAAATCCCGCCACGGGCAGCCTGTACGGATTCTATAAAGAATAGCTTCAATAAAATTTCGAAGATTTTGTTTGAGATAAATACGAAAATTACGGAAAATGTTTTCTAACTTAGACCAGTGTTGATCAGTCAACATTGTACGAGGCATAGCGAGGAGTAGATTTGGTTTGGCGATTAAATTCTACTTTTTCGCTATTTTTTTTTGCACAGTAAATGTCAACAGACCCTAATATTTATTGTTCTATTTTTTAATTGAGGTAACCGACTTCTTCTAAGTAAATTAAGTAATCCAAATTGAACAGGAAGCTCCTTCTAAAGATAATTATTTAGATCATGAATCTGCTGAGAAGCATACGCTCTATAATCAAACCACTATTATGAGCGTATTCGTTATCTTCCAATTGCCTTCAGCTTAACCCAAACCCTTAACCAGAAAGAAACAGCCCACAATCACCAATAACACGGCGAAACATTTTTTCAGGATTTGTGGCGATAATGCATGTGCTGTTTTCGCCCCAAGTTTGGCAGTAAAGAAACTCATAATGCTAATACCAAGAAAAGCATAAATATGAACAAAGCCAATAGTATTGGGCACATTGACCTGCGCATGCATCCCAAAAATCATAAAGCCTAAAGCGCCAGCAACTGCAATGGGTAAACCACAGGCCGCAGATGTGCCTACCGCTTGTTGCATGACCACGCCATAACGGTTGAGATACGGTACGGTCAAGCTGCCACCGCCAATCCCAAAGATGGCTGAAGCAAAACCAATTCCTGAGCCTGCAGCGATTTGTTGACCGGTTGAGGGTAAGGTTTTCCCCTGCTCTACCGGCTTTTTGCTACCTATGAACATGGTATACGCTACCCAGATCAGAAAGATTCCTACCACAATCTGCAAATGTAAGCCTGAAATTAAACCGGCAATCCCTGCACCGAAAAAGCATCCAATGGCCATAGGCGGAGCTAGATGTCTAAAGACTGGCCACAGCACTGCCTCGTTCTTATGGTGCGCCATCAATGAACTGATAGAGGTGATCACAATAGTTGCTAGCGATGTACCTAAAGCCAAATGCATAATCACATCCGGGCTATAACCCATCTGCATAAACACGATATATAACAGTGGTACAATGATTGTTCCTCCACCGACCCCAAACAGCCCAGCGGCAAAACCTGCGCATGCCCCGATAATTAAAAAAATGATAATTTCCACGAAATACTGACTGAATAATTTGAAATTAAAGACAAGGCGCCTTAAGCAAGTTCCAGCTCACCAACCTGATGATAGGCACGATTAAAATACACCAGACCATGTCCTTGCTGACTGTGCTGAATGGCCAGCACACGGCACATAAAAATGCTATGCGTACCCACCTGCTGAATCTGCTCAATCTCGCAATCAAAGCTGGTCAAGGCATCTGTTAACACCGGCGCGCCGGTTTCCAGCTCAGTCCAGGTTCCATATTGAAAGCGCTCTTCAGACTTCATTTTGGAGGCAAAGACATTGGAGATTTGTTGATGCTGCGCGCCTAGCACATTCACGCTCAAGATTTTATTTTCAATAAAATGGGCGTGTGAGCGTGAAGCCTGATTCATGCAAACCAATAAGGTCGGTGGTGTATCGGTTACACTACACACGGCAGATGCGGTAAATCCATGCACACCAGACGCCCCTGCCGTGGTCACCACATTGACCGCGCTGCTGAGCAAAGACATGGCATTTCTAAAGTCTGCTGCTTCAATCATCACCGGATTCCTTCATTTTCTTGGGTTATGCTTGAAATGGTTGTTAAGCGGATGGGCCAGATGTTTTCCATCCATTCCCATCAGCTCTGCCACATGATGTGCCTGCGCGTTAAGCACTCAATTCTTGACGCACAATATCGGCGCCAGCGCTTAAAGCACGAAGTTTACCTTGCGCCACCTGACGCGATAACGGCGTCATACCACAGTTGGTCGATGGATAAAGCTTGTCGGCATCAACAAACTGCAAAGCTTTACGCAAGGTATTGGCCACTTCTTCTGCGGTTTCAATCTGGTTGGTGGCCACATCAATAGCGCCAACCATAACTTTTTTGCCGCGGATCAGCTCAATCAGGTCCATCGGTACGCGTGAGTTCTGACATTCCAGCGAAACAATATCAATTTTGGATTGTTGCAGTTTCGGGAACACGGCTTCATATTGACGCCATTCAGAGCCTAAGGTTTTTTTCCAGTCAGTATTGGCTTTAATGCCATAGCCATAGCAGATATGCACGGCGGTTTCGCATTTCAGACCTTCCAGTGCGCGTTCCAGCGTGGCCACACCCCAGTCATTGACTTCATCAAAGAACACGTTAAAAGCAGGTTCATCAAGCTGGATAATATCGACCCCAGCGGCTTCGAGTTCCCTTGCCTCCTGATTCAGGATTTTGGCAAATTCCCAGGCCAGTTTTTCACGGCTTTTGTAATGACCATCGTACAGGGTATCAATCATGGTCATTGGACCCGGCAAAGCCCATTTAATTGGCTGAGTGGTCTGGCTGCGTAAAAACTTGGCATCTTCCACAAACACCGGCTGTTTCCGGGCCACCTCACCGATCACCGAAGGTACGCTGGCATCATAACGGTTACGAATACGCACCGTTTCCCGTTTTTCAAAATCCACACCTTCGAGATGTTCAATAAAGGTGGTGACAAAATGCTGACGGGTCTGCTCACCATCGCTGACAATATCAATTCCGGCCAGTAACTGTTCATGCAGTGACAGGCTCAAGGCATCCTGTTTGGCTTCACGCAGTGCATCGCCTTCAAGTTTCCATGGCGACCAGAGTTTTTCCGGTTCTGCCAGCCAGGATGGTTTCGGTAAGCTGCCTGCGGTTGAGGTTGGGAGTAAAATGCTCATCTTTAATCTTCTATCTCTATACGTTGAATTAAGCAGCGTTGGTTGCTACGGCGTAGCTGGCAGCCCACTGTTCCAGAATGTGCTGATACGGTTTAATAAAGTGTTCTTCTGTCCATTTGCCCTGTTTTACGGCCAGCTGGCTACGCTCGACACGATCATAGACAATTTGCGTTAAGGAATAATCCGGGTACTCAAGACTAGGTTGATAGACCTGACCTGCAGTCGAGTTGGCATTATAAATTTCAGGACGATAAATCTTCTGGAAGCTTTCCATGGTGCTAATCGCGCTGATTAATTCAAGATCGGTATAATCCGCCAATAAATCACCGCTAAAATAGAACGCCAAAGGTGCAGCACTATTTTCCGGTTTAAAATAGCGAACAGTTAAACCCATTTTTGCGAAATAATGATCTGTTCTTGAGTATTCATTTTGCTGATATTCAACCCCTAACACCGGATGAATATTGGCGGTACGATAATAGGTTTTGGTGGTCGATACGCTCAGGCAGATCACCGGCTGTTTATTAAACTGTGACTGGAACGCCTCGGAATTCACCACGTACTGATACAGCTTGCCGTGCAAATCACCAAAGTTGTCAGGCATTTCCCCGGCTTTATGGCCTTGGGACAATAAAAGCACGCTAAAGTCATAATCACGTACATACGATGAAAAACTGTTTCCGATCATGCCTTCAATACGCTGATTGGTACGATGATCAACAATCGTTGATTTCAGCATTTCAATGGCTGGAAAGGCGTTACCATTGCCTTCGACATCAAGATCTGCAGACACAATATCAATTTCCAGTGAATAACGGTCACCCTTCGGATTATCCCAATGTGCCAAGGCATTAAAACGGTTATTGATCATGCGCAGCGTGTTACGCAGGTTCTGTTCACGGCTTTCGCCACGCGCCAGATTGGCAAAGTTGGTTGTTAAACGGGTACTGTCCGCTGGTTGATAGTTTTCATCAAAACGAATACGTTTAATTGAACATGCAAACTGTTGACTCATCTGTTCCACCGCTTTAAATATCTAAAAATAAAAATCTGAATGTCTTTCTGGTTTTAGTTATACGTGAACCCTAAGATGAATAAAAATGATTTAATCTAAGTTAATAGTGAATTAAATTCATGTTTTGATTTGAATAGCGTTATTTAAGGCGAAAATATAGAAAAATAGACTGCCCTATGAGTCATCAATCGAGTCCAATTTTTCTTGCTGGAAAAAGGCCAAAAAGCTAGATTTAGAATCAAAATAGATTTTTTTAATTTTAATAAAAACAATTATTTATAATTTTTATTGTAGCTAAATATCTTCACATTTTGTTGAAGAAAATGAGCTTCTTGATGGAATAAAAAATTGGCTCGCCTAAATATTTGGATCTGGTCTATTTAGGTCAAACGGCGCTTATATAAAAATGTCTATAAAAGCATCAACATGAATTTGGCTCAGTTGAAGATGAGGAAAAATCAAGGGGTTTAGCTTGTAAATGATCAGTGATTTACCTTCCTATTAAACGAATAGATGCAGTGATCTTCTGTAGCCCTATCTTCTTGAGAGGCGACTTAGCGACGCTCAGCCTCTATAAAAAATGAAAATTTAAACCGGCTCAGCTATACTACTTAAAATACAAGCAGAATATTAAGATCAGTAAAATAAGGAAATATCCGATGACTTTTCAAAAAACAATCTTAGGCCTAAGTTTAGGTTGTGTACTGACACTGTATGGCTGTGCCAAACCCACTTCTGATCAGGCTGAAACTGAAGTCAGTACTTCTGAAATCACATCAGATTCAAATGAAACTGCCAAAGCCAGCTCAGATTTTGATCTGAATAACATCCCCATTTCGACCGCAGTGCTTGGCGAGTTTCCTTATATTGAGTTACCACAGGGTTATCGCTATCAGAATGATGAAAATCGAAAGTTTGAACGTGTGCCGTTTTGGACAGGACATGACTTTCACTGGGTTGAAGGAAAACTGTTTAGTTCGGGTATTACCGCTAAATCAGATTATAAAGAAGGCAGTTATTTAGAAATACAGCGTAATCTTGATGCGGTAATTAAACAGCTTGGCGGTGTAGAAGTTGCCAATAGTCAAATCCCCAAAGAGCTTGCCAACAGTCTGCCTGATGCCATTCGGGTGCAACATGGTTCAGGTTTGGCTGATATTTATAATTACCCTGCGCAAACGTATGTGATTCGACAAGCGGATAAAAATATTTGGTTCCATTTGGCGCAATCTGGTCACTATATGGGTTTAATGGTAGCGGAAAGTCAGCCCTTAAATATCACTGCCAAAGCACTGACGTCGAGTGCACTGAAACAAAGTCTGGATCAGAACAGTAAAGTGAGTGTGCAAATTAACTTTGCCACAGATCAAGCCGATATTTTGCCAGACTCACAAGAACAAATAGATCAGATTATTGCTTTACTGAAAGATAACGATGATTTAAAACTTGGCATTTACGGACATACTGATAATACAGGCGATGCGGCGCATAATTTAAAATTGTCTGAGCAACGTGCGCAAGCTGTGGTGACTGCTCTAACCAAAGCAGGCATTGATACAAATCGTCTGACAGCCAAAGGTTTTGGGGATACTCAGCCTGTTGCAGATAATGCGACTGAAGATGGTAAGGCGAAAAACCGTCGGGTGGAGTTGGTGAAATTATAAAAGTCTAAATACTAAAAAGACCGCAATATAGCGGTCTTTTTTACATCTTTTTATAAATGGTGTCACGGCGGTCAACGTCTAAGACAAGCACCACAATTTTGGCGTCAATGACTTGATAGACTAAGCGATACGCGGTTTCAGCTTATCAAACTTTTAAGTGCGGTTTTTGTGAACTCGAACTCTTAAGTCAGCTAAAGTTATCCTGATAGTTTCTTCACTTTTCGCTTTTTCTGCTAGTTGTAATAAATAAACCTCATCCATAACACAATCTTTTAAGATTATTTTTGTATTTTCCAAAATGCGATTTTGACGATCAGGGCTACGACCTTCTAAAAATTCTGGTATTTTTTTTACCATATTTCATAAGCTCCAAATAGGATGTTCTTCCCAATTATCAGGAAAACCCATCGCAACACGCCAATTTTCATCTTTCACAATAGGTTTTAAGAGTTTATTCAATTGATAGCACCACTCTGAATCAAATCCTGTCGGTCTTAGCAAGGTTTTTAAGATTAAGAGTACATAGAAGATACGTTTATTCGTCGGTGTAATCGGTGATTGCCAATTTGGATCTTTGTCAGCTTTAGATTTAATTGCTAATTCTTTATTCCATAACCGTCCATGATGGGCACAAATATTTCTTACATAGGTCAATATATGCAACCATTCAGCTAATTTTTCATGATGCAAAGAAAAATACTGTGCGATTGCTTTCTTATCTTCTTTATTATTTGCCTTATTATTTATTAAACCACTATATAAAAATGACAATGAACCAAAAACTTAAAACTTCTGTCAGCATCCAAATTGGGATTTGAGGAAAACCATCATAATTTTGTTGAAAATGCTGAATGAAAGTATCTTTAGAGCGTCCAACTTCTTTGTTGCATGTTTCTAAAAATTTTCTATGGTTAAATTTGGGATAAAAATTTTGTGCATTGTAGATACCAAATGCACCATATTGATGACCGAGATAATACGTTAATTTCGTTCGTAAAAACGTTTCTATAATTTCGATAGCACCGAATATTTGTAATCGTAATTCAGTATCAAATTCATATAATTGCACAATTTTTTCAAACGAAGTGCCCGGCTTGAATCGATCTAAGACATTATTTCCTGACCTTATTCGGTAAGGATACCAATATGCACTTAAGCGATAATAACCATATTTTGCCAATATTCCTTCAGCCCAAGCAACATTATGAATACTCAATCCTTTAGACTGTAGATGATGCACTTGCTCAGCATATGATAAAGGCTTTTTATTATAAGGTTTTAACATAATTCACTAAAATCGAGGCATAAAAAACCGCCAAGGTTGCGCGGACTTCAAAAGAAGAACTAAGCGTGGCGGCTGTATTAAATACATAATAGCGACAATTGTCATTATTAGCAAGTTATGATCAAAAACTGCCCTTAGCGACGGTCTTTTTTATATCTAATCTCCTCTCCCCCCTATTTATTAAAGAGGTGAGGAACAGCATTCCGCAAGGGGAGAATTTTTAAGCCACAGGTGATAACCTAAACAACATCTGCCATTGTTCATGAACCTTTTACTTCTCAAAAATCTCTCTTAAATCCTCCGTCATCCCTTGGGCGGACTTAAACTCGCCTTGCTGGTTTTTCCACACCATTGACGGCGTGGCAAAGAAACCATATTTAGCCATCAGTTCCTGATTGGCATCTATTTTTGCAGCAATATCAGCAGGGATATTTTTGGTAATTTTTAACTTGTTTTGCCCTTTGTTGGCATTGTAACTGGTAAACACCTGCTGTGGATTTTTAGCCATCAGCATGGTCGCCACTTGCCCGCGACTCTCATCACGAATGACTGCCACCTGAATATGTCTAAGCTGTACCTTCCCCGCCTTCACCCACGGACGTGCCTTTTGCCAGAAGGTATGGCAATACGGACAATTCGGGTCTGAAAATACATATACAATCCGCGGCGCATCTTTTTGTCCGTCCTGAATCCAGGTGGAGTTTTCCAGACTTTTCCAGACATCATCCAGCACGGCGTCTTTGACATGGGTTTCAAGCGCTTTGATGGTCAGGTTCTCACCCTTGGCATTGTGCAAATCGCCAATAATGTAATATTTCTGGTCATTGGAAATAAACACGGTTGCCGGACTTTGCTGCATATGCCCGGCCCATCCGGTCATTTTTTCTGGCGCTTCAATCTGTTTGATAAATTTAAAGCCTTCCTGCTCAATCTGTTTTTTCAGATCAGTCTGGGCAAATGCTGTCGTATTTAACAGCAGCAGGAACAACGCAGCGGGATAGATCATTTTCATGAGAATTTCCTGTTATTTTGAAGATGGAGCAGAAAGATCATTGATATAGCGACGCAGCATCGGCTGGGTCAGTTCTCCCATATGCCGATGCACGAGCTGTCCTTGCGCATTAAAGAACAAGGTGCTTGGCAAGCCATACATATTCATCTGGGTGGCCATGTCACCTTGAGGATCAAACAGGACATGCTGGAAATTAAAACCATGCTGACGCAGATAATCCTGTACGGTGTCAGTCGTTTCGCCCTGATTCAGCATTACAAAATGAATGTCCGGATAATCCTGCTGGGCCTGATGTAAAACCGGCATTTCCCGGTGACACGGCGGACACCAGCTGGCCCACAGGTTGATGACGGTCGGTTTGCCAACCCAGTGCTGTAGCGGCACCTGTTGCTGCTGTAAATTTTGAAATTGCAGGTCAGGATACTGATTCTGCTGTGGCAAGACTGATTGAATACCCCAGTTCAGACAAAGCTGGATCGCAACAAATAGCGCGATCAATATCGCTTTAGGCAGATTGGCCAATGCCCGGTTTTTCCATAAAAACCACCCAATGCCGGCAATCAATCCACCATAAAAATGAAAGCCTTTGTCCTGAATCTTGATTATATCCAGTGGTGTCGCCAGATAATGATCGGCATGCATCAGCACAAAAACCAGTCGTGCGGCAATTAATCCCACCCAGAATGACGTCCACAAGCTGTCACTAAAGATGCGCCAGCTAGGTTCAGGCCATTGCTGTTTCTGTCTGAAATATCGCCCTGTCCCATACACCAGCACTAATCCGGTGAGCAGCAGCACAATCTGCCACGGCAACATCAGTGGGCCTATATGCAGCGCCGTTGCAGAAACCATCATGGTGTTTTTGCCTGCTGAAGTTGCTGTAAGCGCTGAATAAGTTGGGTCGCGCTAAAGGTACCAGTTAAACGTAAAGTACGCTGTTCCTGCTGCTGACTGTCCAGGAAAATCATGGTCGGTGGACCAAGAATCTGCCAGTCACGCAGTAATTCATCTTGAGATGGATGATACTCGGTTAAATCCAGTTTAATCCGTACCACATCCTGCAAGGCGGCCTGTACATCGGTACGGGGCAGGACTTCATTTTCTACCGGTTGACAGCCCACACACCAGTCGGCATAGACATCAATCACGATACTGCGTCCACTGTTTTGCTGTAGCAGCTGTGCCAGTTCCTGCTGGGTATGCACCTTTTGCCAGCTGAGTGTTTGTTGGGCATGGACTGCACCCATCTGCTGAAGGCCATGTTGAATATGCCAAATACCAATAGCGGTCATGGCCAGCGCCAGCACAATAACGCCAACACGCGAAATTTTCCCTTGCAGATGTCTGCGGATTAAATCGAAGCAGTAAATCGCCAGTGCCAGGAAAATAATGCCCATCAACAGGAAATAGGCCACAGTCGGCAGCAATGGGCGGGCGAAATAAACCGCCAGCGCCAGCATTAAAAAGCCGAAACTGAATTTCAACCGGTCCATCCACAAACCTGGTTTCGGTAAATATTTGGCGCCAAATACAGCGGCAATAAATAAAGGAATCCCGAGGCCCAGACCCAGTACAAACAGATAGGTCGCGCCGAGTACCGGCTGATCCAACTGCGATACGAACAGCAAAGCACCAGCCAAAGGCGCGCTCATACACGGACCTACAATCAGCGCGGAAATCATCCCCATTAACGCAGCACCCACCAGCGTACCGCCCTGCTGTTTTTGCTGCCATCGGTCCAGTCGTTGTAATAAACCTTGTGGTAAGGACAGCTGATACACCCCAAACAGGTTCAAGGCAAACAAGATAAATAGCACCGCAAAGATGCCAATAAAGATCGGGCTTTGGAACCAGCGCTGGAAACTATAGCCCAGTTGTGCAACCGCCAGTCCCATCACCGCATACACTGCGGCCATACCCAGTACGAAAGCCAGCGCAATCAACGCAGCACGATAACCACGATGACGCTGTACCAGAATGCCAGACAAAATTGGAATCAGTGGCAAAGAACAAGGTAAAAAGGCCAGTAAAATACCAAAACCTAAAAAAATCAGCAGATTAAAAAATAAATGATGTTCCGAGAGTAAATTGAAAAAATACTGGTCGTTGTTCCATTCAGATTGTAATGACGCGGCGGCTGCCGTTTGTGTCTCGCCTGCGATTTCACTGGCCGGCACCGGATTAGACGCTACGACTGAAATTTCTGAAGCCGCGACAGCATCAGTGAGTTTTGTCGGCTCTGTATTCTCTACTGCGGCAATCGACTCATTTTCAATGACTGCTTCTTCGGCGGCAGCAGATGTAGTTGTCAGTACTGTTTTTTCAGGTTTACTTGGTGCCGCTTCAATTTTAGCCGGTGCATCCAGCGCGACCGGTTTGGCGGCACTTAATAAACGCCGTTCGCTTGAAGGCGCATCTGACTGGGGCAACAAGCCTTGCGCATCGGTCTGAATGGTGGCGCGTTGCACCGGATAACATAAACCGCTTTCGGCACAGCCCTGCCACTGAATTTTAAATTGCTGGTTTGGCGCGACCGTAATCGTGGTCTTGACCTGATGATAATGCACCTTGGTCTGGCCAAAGGTCGGATCGTTCTTATCTTCCGGCACCGGCAGCTGTAATTTTAGCGCACCAGCATCGCTACGCACCTGTAGCTGATCATGATATAAATAATAATCTTCGGCGATGGTCCAGCGCAGTTCCGCCTGATCATCGCTAATAGAACGCGCCTGAAACTGAAACGCCTGATCGGATGGCAAGAACTCCTGCGCCTGTGACCAGACTGGCCAGAATGCACAAAGAACCACAAGCAAAGCACTTACACGCGTAATCATGACGTCCATTTTTCTGTAGAAAACCCGATTCATTATTAAAAAGATTAAATTAAGAGAACATTAACATAGCTCATTATTTATAAAATAGGATTTCAGGTGGAGAGTAACTATGTTTGTGGTTCTGGTCGAAGATGATCCTTATATTGCCCAAAGTATCTGTTCAGCGCTGGACTATTTAAATATTTCAGTCGAGCATGTGGCCACTGCGCGTGCTGCCGATTATTTTATCCGGCAAAGTGCGGTCGACCTGTGCCTGCTGGATTTGGGCCTGCCCGATCAGGATGGTCTGGAACTGCTGCAGCAGTGGCGTCAGGATAAAATTCATCTGCCGGTACTGGTTCTAACTGCCCGGCATCAAACCCGGCAATGTGTAGAAGCCTTAAATCTGGGGGCCGATGACTACCTGACCAAACCCTTTGAACTGGATGAGCTGATTGCCCGTATTCATGCGCTGGCACGGCGTAATCGAGGTTTTTCTTCCAATCTGTTACAACTGGGCGATTTGCAGTTAAACCGCGATACCCAGGAAGTGACGTTCCAGCAGCAGCCGGTGACTCTGTCACGGCGTGAATACAGCCTGCTGGAAACCCTGATGAGCCATCCCAACCAGATTTTAAAAAATGAACAGCTGCTCGATAAACTGTATGGCTATCAGGACAGTATCGAGAGCAACGCGCTGAATGTGCATATTTATCATTTACGCCAGAAACTAGAGCCGCAGCTGATTCAGACCATTCGTGGTGTGGGCTATATGTTTAAAGTGCCGGAAACCGAGAGCTGAATATGCAGAACTACAGTTTAAAATGGCGGCTGGTTAGCATGTTTATGGTGGTGTTTCTTAGCCTGTGGAGTCTGGTGTTTTGCTGGCTATATTATGATTTGCAGCAGCGGCTGCAAGATACGCTGGATCAGCGCCTGTTTGCCTCTGCACAAATGGTGGCGCGGCTGATTCAGCATTTGCCGCTCCAGGAAATTAATCCCGATTCCTTAAAACAGGTGGCCGAACAGTATCATGCGCAAAACCTGATTGCCTGTGAGGTGTCGGTGTTTAGCTCGGATATTACCTTGGGGCCGTATGTGGTGGCTCGCACCCGCGGTGCGCCGGCGCAGCTAACCGGACAGCAACCGGGCTTTAGTACCTGGCAGGAAAATGGTGTGGAATGGCGCAGTTATGTGCTGCGTAAAGGTGATATTCAGGTGGTGGCCGCAGAACGGCTGGTGCTTAGAGCGTCGTTATTGCAACAGATTCTGCAATCGGTGCTGATTCCGCTGGTGTTATCGCTACTGATCTGTATGGCGCTGGTGATTCATATTCTGCGTAAAGAATTCCGCCCTTTAGATGATATGGCCCAGCAACTGGCAGATAAACAGCATTCGCTGTCAGATGCGGCGCATTATCTGCAACATCTAGATGCGCGTAAAATTCCCAAAGAAGTCCAGCCCTTTGTCGATAATTCCAATCAGCTGATTCAGAACCTGCACCATAGTCTGGAAAATGAAAAACTGTTTACCGCCTATGCCGCGCATGAACTGCGTAGCCCTTTAACCGCAATTAAAACTCATGTACAACTCAGCCGGATGATGGTTGAACAGAATCCGGCGCAGGCCAGCAAGCTGATTGAAAACCTGAAACAGGCCGAAAACAGTATCTGGCGCTATCAGCAGTTGCTGGAACAGTTGTTATTACTGAGCCAGACCGATCATGACGCTGCGCAAGCCGCCCCAGATTCGGAAACCACCGAAGTCGCACCAGTTTTGAGGCAAGTGATGGAAGAATTAAGTCTGGTTTATCCACATTTAAACACTATCTTGCAGGTCGATTGGGAAAGTCTGCAGACCCTGCAACTACCACCGCTGAGCTTGCAGACGATTCTGAAAAATCTGCTGGAAAATGCCCTGCTACATGCCCAAGGCTTAAGCCGAATTGCAATTACCATGCATAATCAGCAACTGCTGGTACAAGATGATGGTCAGGGGCTGACTGCCGCTGAACTGACCCAGATGACCCTGCGCTTCTGGCGTAAATCTGCCCAGCAACAGGGACATGGTTTAGGGCTGGCTTTGGTCAAAGCGCTGCTCCAGCATCATCACTACCAGATGGATTTAAGCCTGAACCCGCCTCAGGGTTTAAGCATTCGCATTCGGCCGGAGCAGCCCTCTTCCACGCTCAATTAAAGGGTTGATGCTTGGGGACTAGATTAGAAGCTATATCTTAGGCCCCAAACCGCCTGATTTTTCTGTTTGATTTTACTGCGGTCATAGCCACCCAGAATGAAGTCGGAAAAGACATTCACATTCGGCGCAACTGCATAATCCAGCCCGACCGAGGCAAAACGAAAAGCAGTATCGGTCTGGGTATCTAAAAATTCCTGGCCTTCATATTTGCCGGAGTCATTAAAATAGGAACCGGCAACGGCCAGATTTCCAGTTAATTTGTCGCTGAGCTGATGGGCATAGTTCAGGCTGACATAGGTATCACCCTGATTCATATACACCACATCATATAAATAGGTCGACACGCCGAAGGTTAGTGTAGCTTGCTCATTCAGGTTTTTACTGACACGCAGGCCCAGTTCATTGGAGGTGGTGCTGTCCCCACCCGGATAATAATAGGTCGCATTCCACAGATCCCAAGTGAGGCCTTTAAAATCTGACACATGCCCGACAATAAAATCATGTTCCATTTTATCGGTGCTGTATTGCCGGCCTTGTTGTAAATCGCGGTATGAATAACCCAGTGTACTGCCCCAATAAGCAGCATAAAAATTTCCGTAACCCAGGGTTAAAGAGGCCTGCAAAGCCAGGTCTTCATTTTCTGGTGCATTGGTCAGACCGCGCGACACATATTTAGATACTGCGGTCAGCTGACCAGACACATCAATAGAGGAAGACGATGCATCATTGGCCCAGCTGGACATGCTGATACATGACAGACACCCGGCGGCGACCACCGTTCTTGTAAATGGAATCATTGTTTTAAAATTTAACCTGATTAAATGTAAAAAATCCCAGCCAACCATCGGACCGTGAGCTGTGCGGATGGTTGGGTATCTGGTTTTAACTAAGAAAAAGGATGTGTATAAAAATGCACATCAAAATGATCTAAGAGATCAAAGCGTTCTGTTGCGGCTAGATTGACCGGACTGGCGTATTGGCCCGGTAAAATGGCGCCGTAGATTTGGCCAGCGCCGGTTTGGCACGAATATGATCGGCCAGTTTTTCGGCCATCATAATGGTGGTGGCATTCAGGTTGCCGGTAATAATCAGCGGCATGATGGAAGCATCAATCACTCGCAGGTTTTGCAGTCCATGTACCCGCCCGTAGCCATCGACCACGGCCATATCATCTTCACCCATTTTGCAGCTGCAAGATGGATGGAACGCAGTTTCAGCGTGGTTACGGATAAATTCGTCCAGCTCGGCATCACTTTGTACCTGTTTGCCCGGGCTGATTTCTTCGCCGCGATAGGCATCTAAAGCCGGTTGATGCATGATGTCCCGGGTAATGCGGATGGCATCACGGAACTCGCGCCAGTCCTGTTCGGTACTCATATAATTGAACAGGATACTTGGATGCTGAAACGGATCTTTGGAGCGCAGTTTGACCCGACCGCGGGATGGAGAGCGCATGGAACCGACATGCGCCTGAAAACCATGCTGCTGAATGGCATTACTGCCATTGTAGTTAATGGCGACCGGTAAAAAGTGATACTGGATATTCGGCCAGGCAAACTCATCGGAGGTGCGGATAAAGCCACCGGCTTCAAACTGGTTACTGGCACCCACACCCTGACCTAAAAACAGCCATTCTGCGCCAATTTTTGGCTGGTTATACCATTTTAAGGCTGGATATAAGCTGACCGGTTTTTTGCACTGATACTGTAAATACATTTCCAGATGATCTTGCAGGTTTTCGCCCACGCCCGGTAAATCATGAACCACCGGAATCTCCAGGCTTTTTAGATGCTGGGCATTACCGACACCGGAACGCTGCAGAATTTGCGGGGAAGCAATGGCACCCCCACAGAGCAGCACTTCTTTTTCAGCAAAGACTTGGAGTGGCTGCGCGGTACTTTGTCCCTGAAAATATTCGACTCCCACCGCCTGCTTGCCATGAAATAGAATTTTATTGGTCATGGCATGGGTGCGAATGGTTAAATTCGGGCGCTGTCTGGCCATATCCAGATAACCACGCGCCGTGCTGGAACGGCGTCCCTGTGGGGTTACGGTACGGTCCATCGGGCCAAATCCTTCCTGCTGATAGCCATTTAAATCATCGGTACGTGGATAGCCAGCCTGTACCGCAGCATCGACCATGGCATGAAACAGCTCGTTATTTCCGGCTTTCGGGGTGGCGACCTGTACCGGACCACTGTCGCCATGATAGTCATTGCCGCCAATATCACGGGTTTCGGCCTTTTTATAATAAGGCAGGCAGTCGGCATAGCTCCAATGTTCCAGTCCTTTCAAACTGGCCCATTGTTCCAGATCCATCGCATTGCCGCGGATATAACACATGCCGTTAATCAGGGAGGAACCGCCCAAGCCTTTACCGCGACCACATTCCATACGGCGGTTATTCATATACGGTTCCGGATCGGTCAGATAGGCCCAGTTATAACGCCGGCCCTGTAAGGGATAAGCCAGCGCGGCAGGCATCTGGGTACGAAAATCCAGCCGGTAGTCCGGCCCACCTGCTTCCAGGAGCAACACCGTCGTGTCCGGATCTTCGGTTAATCGAGCCGCCAGCACATTCCCGGCAGAACCTGCGCCAATAATAATATAGTCATAATTCATGCAGCATGATCCTCCCTTAAGCTGAAAATACAGATTGGAAAGGACTCAGTTCCACCTGAACCGATTTGGTCTGGGTATAGTGCTGTAAGGTCACCAGACCATTTTCACGGCCAACACCGGACTGTTTATAGCCACCAACCGGCATTTCTGCCGGAGATTCGCCCCAGGTATTCAGCCAGCAAATCCCCGCCTCAATCTGATGAATAATGCGATGGGCACGGCTTAAATCCGGACTGACCACACCAGCAGCCAGACCATAGGTGGTGGCATTGGCTCTGCGGATTACTTCATCTTCGCTGTCATAACTTAAAATACTCATAACCGGGCCAAAAATTTCTTCCTGAACAATGCACATTTCATCATGACAATCAGTAAATACTGTGGGTTCGACAAAAGCCCCGTGTGCAAATTCAGCTGCCGCTGCGCGCTGCCCGCCTGTTAACAGACGAGCGCCCTGCTGTTTGCCCAGCTCAATGTAATGCAATACTTTTTCCATATGGGCAAAGCTGGATAGTGGCCCGAAATTAGTGTTCGGGTCTAAAGGCTGACCCATGCGCACATAGGGAATGCGCTGCAGAATCTTTTCTTCAAAAGCGGCTTTTAATGCACTAGGAATGAACACCCGGGTTCCATTGGTACACACCTGTCCAGAACTGTAGAAATTGGCCATCATGGCAATATCGGCAGCCAGATCCAGATCGGCATCTTCACAGATAATTAACGGTGATTTTCCACCAAGTTCCATGGTGACTTCTTTTAAGCTGGACGCCGCCGCCTGTGCCATTACTTTTTTACCGGTACTCACACCGCCGGTAAAGGATACTTTGGCAATCTCTGGATGCTCAGTGAGGTAGCTACCCACATCGCCACCACCGGTCACCACATTAAAGACGCCGTCTGGTACTCCGGCTTCACTATAAATTTCGGCCAGTTTTAACGCGGTCAGTGGGGTAATTTCACTGGCTTTAAACACCATGGCATTGCCTGCGGCCAAGGCCGGTGCAGATTTCCATAACGCAATCTGGATTGGATAATTCCAGGCGCCAATACCGGCCACCACACCAAGCGGTTCACGGCGGGTATAAATAAAAGAACTTTCTCTTAACGGAATTTGCTGGCCTTCGAGTGCTGGTAAAATGCCGGCATAATATTCCAGCACATCGGCCCCGGTTACAATATCAACGCTCCGGGTTTCACTTAAAGGCTTGCCACTGTCCAGGCTTTCAATTTCCGCCAGCTCATCATTGCGTGCCCGTAAAATGGCTACGGCCTGATTTAAAATGCGGGAACGCTGCATGGCGGTCATGACTGCCCAGACTTTTTGTCCCTGTTTGGCAGACTGTACTGCCCGATCAACATCGGCCTGGTTACATGCCTGAATGGTGGCCAACACCTCAGCATTGGCCGGATTAATACTTTGGAATGTTTCAGAGGATGAAGCATCGACAAACTGACCGTGAATATAAGGTCGTTGTGTATTGAATTGCATCAATCGGTTCTCCTCGTAATTTAATGAATATTGAGTTGCTGACGGATATAGTCGGCACAAATCTGAATAGGTAAATCGGCATCCAGTTCAGTGGTCATTAAGGAACCGCGTAACCAGAAACCGTCAATCAGTGCGGCCAGACCCTGTGCGGCGCGTTCGGCCTGATCGCGGTCCAGCTGTTTGGCAAACTCATGCTTGATATTGGAATGCAGGCGGTAATGGTTAACCTGCTGCAAACGATGCAAGTCAGGTTGATGCATACTGTTGGCCCAGAATGCCAGCCAAGTTTTCATGGCCGCTTTGTCAGTCTGTTCGGCCGAGAAATTGGCACGCACAATTGCAATCAGGCGCTGCTCCGGCGTGTTTTCTGCGGTATTTAAACTGGCCGAAATGGCATCGCCCAGCTGTTGCAGCAAATAACGCATGGTCGCTTCAATCAGGCCATGCTTGCCCTGAAAATAATGACTGATGATGCCTGTAGACACACCTGCCCGCTGGGCAATCTGGCTGATAGATGCTTCAGCAAAACCCAGTTCATTAATGGCAGATAAGGTGGCATCAATCAGCTGTTGACGACGAATCGGTTGCATACCAACTTTAGGCATAAGATCGACCTGACTAATAAAAATCATGCACAAGACAAGGTAACATATAAAAACGTTATTTTAATTGAACGTTCAATTAAAATAAATTATAGTCCCGTCTGCTTCCTGATGTACAGCTCAGTTTGTTTTTCATTTGCAAATGTTTGTAATGAGAACCATGCCTATAGAGTCTGGTTAAGCCAAAACACACTGCGCTGTAGATCCGAATTAAAAAAATATGGTCACAGATTTATGCAAAAGAAAACTGAACAGACGACCGATAGTCTGAACAAAGTTGTCTTTTTTCTTTCGGCAACACTCATCCTGCTGTTTTCGCTGGTTACGATTTTATTTAATGACCAGGCGAATCAGCTCATTACCCAAATCTTGAACTGGGTCAGCCGGACCTTTAGCTGGTATTACCTGCTGGCGGCCACCTTATATCTGGTCTTTGTACTGTTTATTGCCCTGTCGCGTTATGGCGACATCAAATTAGGTCCCAAACATTCCAAGCCGGAATTTAGCCTGCTGAGCTGGTCGGCAATGCTGTTCTCGGCCGGAATCGGGATTGACCTGATGTTCTTCTCGGTGGCCGAACCGCTGTCTCACTATATGAATCCGCCTGTCGGCGAAGGCCAGACTTTTGAGGCTGCGCGCCAGTCAATGGTCTGGACCCTGTTCCACTATGGATTAACTGGCTGGAGCATGTATGCCTTGGTTGGCGTGGCTTTGGGTTATTTTAGTTATCGTTATAACCTGCCGCTAACCATCCGCTCGGCGCTTTATCCGATTTTTGGCAAGCGTGTTAATGGCTGGATTGGACATAGTGTTGATACCGCGGCCGTTTTGGGCACCATTTTTGGTATTGCCACCACCTGCGGGATTGGTGTGGTTCAGCTCAACTACGGCCTGCATGTACTGTTTGATGTGCCAGAAAACCTGCTGATCCAGTCGGCGCTGATTGCCGTTGCAGTCATTATTACTGCAATTTCAGTGGCTTCTGGGGTAAATAAAGGCCTCCGGATTCTGTCTGAAGTCAATATTTATGTGTCGATTGGTCTGCTGCTGTTTATTCTGGTGATGGGCAATACCGAGTTTTTACTGGCAGCGTTAATCCAGAACTTTGGCGACTATATTAGCCAGTTCCCGCAACTGTCCTTAACCAGTTTTCCGTTTCAGCAACCGAAAGAATGGATGAACAGCTGGACCCTGTTTTTCTGGGCCTGGTGGATTGCCTGGTCGCCATTTGTCGGCCTGTTCCTGGCGCGAATTTCCCGTGGCCGAACCATCCGTGAATTTGTGGCCGGTACCTTAATTATTCCCCTGCTGTTTACCCTGACCTGGCTGTCAATTTTTGGAAATAGCGCCCTGCACAGCGTAATTTTTGATGGCAATACCCAGCTGGCCACCACCGTATTGGCCAATCCGGCACATGGTTTCTATGACCTGCTTGCCCAATATCCGTGGTTCCCATTTCTGGCCGGCGTCGCTACCATTACCGGTTTGCTGTTTTATGTGACTTCTGCCGATTCAGGCGCACTGGTACTGGGGAATTTCACCACCAAATTTAGCAATATTGAACATGATTCGCCGCGCTGGTTAAGTGTCTTCTGGGCACTGGCGATTGGTTTACTGACTTTGGCCATGCTGATGGCCAATGGCGTGACTGCACTGCAAAACACCACCATTATTATGGGGCTGCCTTTTAGCTTTGTGATTTTCTTTGTGATGGCGGGTCTGTACAAGTCATTAAGACTGGAAGATTTCCGTCAGGCCAGTACCAGCATGAATGCGGCACCCGTGGTCGGCAATGTCGACATCTTTAACTGGAAAAAACGCCTCAGCCGGGTAATGCTGCATGCCAATTTATCGCAAACCCAGCAAATGCTGGAAGAGGTCTGTAAACCGGCAATGCATGCGGTGGCCACAGAATTCATCAACAAAGGCATTCAGGTCGATCTGGCGGAAAAAGCCCTGGATGATGAACCGGAACTGTCACATCTGGATTTAACCATTCAGCTGGATGAAGAAGAAAACTTCGTTTACCAGATCTGGCCAATCCGTTATGACACACCCAACTTCAGTTCACGCGGCAAACGCACCAAGAAATACTATTACCGTCTGGAAACCTATCTGTTTGAAGGCTCGCAAGGCAATGATCTGGTGGGTTATAGCAAGGAACAGGTCATTAACGACATTCTGGATAAATACGAGCGCCATTTGATGTTCTTGCACATCAACCGGATTAGTCCAGGCAAGCGCCCGCTCTTTCCAGACCCGGATCAATAAGGAATCTGTAGGATGTCTGAATCGCTTCACGCCTTTGCACTGTTTTTCTCATTATTAAACCCGTTTTTAATGAGTATTTATATGCTCGGCATTATCCGTAATTCCGAGGCCCGAGTGTTTAATCGCGCCCTGATTCAGGGCAGTCTAATCAGCTTTGTGGTGTTTATTATTTTCGCCAAAACCGGTGAAGCCTTTTTTCATGATGTCCTGCATGTCCGTTTTGAATCTTTCCAGATTTTTGGCGGGATTATTTTTCTGGTGATTGGTTATCGCTATGTGTTTGAAGGCGCCGATACCATTGGGGTGATGCGCGGTGCGCCACATCATTTGGCCGGCACCATTGCCATGCCGTTTATGATTGGCCCGGGAACCATCAGCGCCGCGGTCATTACCGGAATTCAGCTAAGCCTGTGGCAACTGGTGCTGGTGATTTTTGTGACGCTATTTCTGACCTGTAGCCTGCTTATTTTAATGAAATATGCGCATGATCATTTGCAGCATAAACATTCCAATTATATTGATTTGTATGTCGATATTGTCGGGCGTCTGGCTGCCTTGCTGATTGGGACCATTGCCATTGATATGATTGTGACCGGTGTCAGCGGAATTATGCAGAGCTAAAATAACCTGAGTTCGATGAAATCCACTTAGCCTTTTAGCATATTTTGGAAAGTTGGCTTATTGGGGTTCAAACAATAAAGCAGATTTCCAGAATGGAACGATCATTTGGCAATAAAAATATTTGAAGAATCTAAAACCGGATTGATGAAATAAAATGACAATGGTCATTTCTTCAGACAAGCTTAAAGCTGACTTTTTCAACCTGGTTTTTTGGTGGTGTTTCAAAAAGTATGCTGAAAAAAACAGGTTGGCTTTTGATAAGATAGTGAGATGCAAATAACACTAGAAATCAAATGTCCAACCTGTCTAAGTGACAGTATAAAGAAAAATGGCCTCAAACTATATGGCAAGCAAAACTATCAATGTGAATAGCCACCAAAATTCTAGACACACATAATCATCTTTTGATGGGCCTTTTCATAATCTAATGGAGAACGCTGACCATTGGAACCATATCTGCGTTTTGAATTATAGAACATCTCAATATATTCAAAGATATCCGACCTTGCTTCAGTCCTGGTCGCATAGATTTTCTTTTTAATTCGTTCCCGCTTTAATAGCTGGAAGAAGCTTTCTGCAACAGCATTGTCATAGCATGAGCAGTGTACTGCGCAAGTCGACGACTCATACTACTTTCAAGATTATGATGCTTGAGAAATGTCTGCCATTCATGACTGGTGTATTGGCTGCCTTGGTCAGAATGGATTAGGACTTTGTTCTTTGGGTTTCTTCGCCACAAAGCCATCAATAACGCATCTAAAACCAGATCTGCCGTGATTCTGGATTTCATAGACCAGCCAACAACAAGACGTGAAAACAGGTCAATCACAACTGCGAGATATAGCCACCCTTCATAAGTGCGGATATAAGGGTGAGATTCCTTTGGTCTACTCACCCCTATATTCAAACAAATTCAGGCTGGGTCTATACCGCCTTTATTATTGATGTGTTCTCACGAGCAATTGTTGGATGGAAAGTATCTACACGGATGAATACAGATATGGTGCTCGATGCATTAGAGCAAGCCTTGCACGATCGAGGCATGCCAAAGAATGTGATTCATCATTCAGATAGAGGTGTTCAATATCTTTCTATTCGCTATACCAATCGTTTAGAAGCTGCAAATTTACGAGCATCAGTCGGTACAACTGGTGATTCATACGATAATGCTCTGGCTGAAACGGTGAATGGCTTATACAAAACAGAGGTGATTGAATATTTAAAAGCAGATTGGCAAGGTTTAGCAGATGTACAACTTGCGACACTAAACTGGGTAGATTGGTTCAATAAAAAGCGTGTACACAGTGCACTGGGTTATGTATCGCCTTTTGAGTTTGAAGCAATGTACTATGATAAGATTAACCCGTTAGGTCAGGTGGCCTAACTTAAATAAAAAAGTCTCCGACAAACCCGGTACGGTTCAGATAGGCTTGTGCAACAAAGCCATACAGATGTAAAAGAAACAATACTATAACTTTACACTAGTTCTATCTGCGGACCTTTGATTTATACTAGCGGGATAACATTACCGGCTTTAAATCAGTTTAGCGACTTTATGAACTTAAAGAAAAATAAAAGACAGCTTGTCTGGGGTTTAAATCTGCTTGCATCTATGATGTATGGCAGCTTTGCTCATGCACAGAGCATCAGCTTTCAGGATGCTGAACGTCAGTTGTTGCAAAATTCTTATAGCAGCCAAGCCTATCAAAGTCTGGAACAGGCTTCAAAACTTGAAGCTGAAGCAGTGAAAGGTATAGGTCTGCCACGAGTCGACCTGAATGTTCGTGCCTATGCCTTTCACAGTGAAGTCGATATTCCATTAAAGCAATTTAAAAATAATCTGGAGAATTCACTCTCTCAAGGCGTGAATGGCCGGCTTAATGAGTGGGAGGCCAGTAATGGCGTGGATCTACCTGCAGGTATTACCGATCCACTGCGTGATGGACTTAACAATACTATTCATAGCGGAGTTGGTCTGATTCCGGATACGTCTAATGTCATCCTTGAAGATCAGGTGATTCGCCCCACTGTTTCCGTGATTATGCCAATATATACTGGAGGCCTCACCCGTAGTGCCAAAGAAATTGCCAATATTCAGGTCGGTCGTAGTCAGCTCAGCAACAAACAGCAGCAAGATACGCAGCGTTTTGAACTGATTCAAAGTTATTTTAATGTACAGCTCCAAAAGCAATTGCATGCAGCTGCGCTGTTTAATCTGAATGCCATGCAGCAGCATTATCGCAATGCCTTAAAAATGGAACAGCAAGGTTTTATCAGTAAAGGCCAGCGTATGCAATTTGAAGTGGCACGTAATAATGCCGAGCGCAGCCAGCAAAATACGCAGGCCAATTTGAATGCTGCCCTGTTCCAGCTGAATAATCTGCTTCAGGAAAGTAGCATCACCGAACTTTCGACGCCTTTATTTGTCAATAAAACCGAGCCACAGGCCTTAAATCATCTGCTGAAAACCTTTAGTCAGAACTCTGCGCTGATTCAAAAAATGCAGCTGGATACTCAATTAGCTCAAGCCAATGTCAAAGCCCAGCAAGCAGCGAAAAAACCGAATGTTTTTGCTTTTGGTGAATATAGTCTGGATCAAAATGAAAACTGGATTGTCGGAGTTGCCGCACGCTATAACCTGTTTTCTGGGATCGATAAAAACAAAAATATTCAGGCTGCCGAACTCAAACGCTCTGCCACAGAACTGCTCACTGCACGCACCCAGCAGGAAATTGAAAATCTGATTTATAAATCTTATAGCGAAGCACTCAGCGCACAGCAAAGTGATGCACTTCTGGCACAAAATTTGAAAGCCGCACAGGAAAATTTACGCATCCAAGAATTGTCCTTTAAAGAAGATATGGGCACCGCCATACAGGTCATCGATGCACAAAATATGCTGAGCGGACTACGAGCCGAAACTGCCTTGAATGCTTACAAATATGTGATGTCACTGGCCACACTATTACAAAGCCATGGCTCGATTGCAGAATTTCCGAACTACATCCAACATACCAACACTCACTATATTCGCTAATGGAGCCGAACATGAACGAAGATCAAAAACCCAATGATCCTGTGAATGAAGCGGCTTCATCCAGCGATACAGAAAAATCGCCTGCGCAACAGGTAGAAACAAAAACTGAAATAGAAAACAACGCGACGACTTCGACCGAGCAACAACAAGCTCCTGAAATCGCTAAAAAGAAAAAATATTTATTGCTCGCCCTGATTCCAGTTCTGCTGGCAGTCATCGCATTTGGATTATGGAAAAGCTACCAACCGGCTCCGCTTGAATTGCAGGGTCGTGTAGAAGCTGAAACAGTTCAGGTGGCGACCAAAGTGCCAAGCCGTATTGAAGAAATTTATGTAGAAGAAGGTCAGCGAGTCAAAAAAGGCGATGTGCTGGTGCGCTTAAACAGCCCGGAAATTCAGGCCAAAAAACAGCAAGCCGCAGCGGCTTTACAATCTGCGCTGGCCTTACAATCGACTGCTGAACGTGGCTCGCAAGAAGAAAATATCGCCAGCCTGTATGCCAACTGGCAATCGCTGAAAGCACAGCAAAATTTAGCCAAAGTTTCTTATGAGCGTGGTGCAAATTTATTTAAGGAAGGTGTGATTTCACGCCAGCGCCGTGATGAATTGTATGCAGCCAGTCAATCAGCGGCACAAATGACAGAAGCAGCGTATCAGCAATACGCACGTGCCAAACGTGGCAGCACCTCGCAGCAAAAGAGTTCTGCCGATGCACAAGTAGATATTGCCCAGGCTGCGCTGGATGAAGCCAATGCATTAGAGGCAGAAACCCAATTAGTAGCACCTGTAAACGGAACGGTGTCTAAAACCTATGGCAAAGTCTCGGAGCTGGTAGCCACCGCAGTCCCTGTGGTCAGCCTGATTGAAGATCAAATGTGGGTGAGCCTGAATATTCGTGAAGACCAATATGCCCCGTTTCAGAAAATGAGCAGTATTGAAGGTTATATTCCCGCCCTAGATAAAACCGCCACTTTTAAAATCAAGCAGATCAGTGCTGAAGGTGAATTTGCCACCATTAAGACCACACGCCAAACCGGCGGTTATGATGTGCGCAGTTTTAAGCTGCATCTTGTGCCCACACCAGCGATTCCTGAACTGAAAGTTGGGATGAGCGTGTTATTTAAACTGAAAGAGACCCGATAATGTGGACGGGTATATGGCGCGAACTGCGCTATCTGCTCCGCGAAAAATGGGATCTGTGTCTGGTCACGCTCGCACCTGCACTGGTGATTATTTTATTCAGCAGCATGTTTGCTCAAGGGAAACCGGATCATTTACCGATTGCGATTATTGATCAAGACCAGAGTGCGCTGAGTCAAAGCATTTATCAGCATGTGGCGCTGAATCATACTCTTAAAATTGCTACAGTGTCGGAACAAACAGCTGAAATTGAGCGCCTGTTAAATCAAAATAAAATTTGGGGTTATATCCATATTCCCAGCGGTGCCGAGCAACGTCTGGTTCGTGCCCGGGATGCTGACATCAGTATTGCCTTTAACCAGAGTTATTTCAGTATCGGAAATACCATTTCCTCTGCCATGCTGGTCAGTACCCTGCAAGCACTGGCTGAATTTAGCGGACAGCAATATCTGGGCAACCGGCTGCCCTCTCTCGAAGCACCGTCACCGCATATCAAAATATCGCCACTGTATAATCCGCAGCTGAATTATGAATTCTATCTGGAACCCTATGTCATTCCGGCAATTCTGCATTTACTACTGTGTTGTTGTATGGCATTTTCCGTCGGTCAGGAACTGAAGCGGCAGACCTTAACAAGCTGGATTAGCAACTCATCCATCTGGATGGCATTACTGTCTAAGAACCTGGTCTATGTGGCTATTTTTAGTCTATGGACCTGGATCTGGATGTTCTGGCTGATTGAAATTCGCGGCTGGTTTGTTGCCGGCTCGCTCGCTCTGATTCTATCGGCACAATTTCTGCTATATAGCGCTTATACATTTTTAAGCAGTGCAGTGGTTCTGGCGACCAAAGATTTAAGTAAATCTTTTGGCATCATTGCGGTCTATGGTGGTTCATCTTTGAGTTTTGCAGGTGTGACCCTCCCTTTAAATAATGCGCCCCTGTTCACCCAGTTTTGGTCCAATATTATTCCGTTTACGCCCTATGCCAAATTACAAACTGAACAATGGGTGATTGGTAGTCCATTGCATATTTCACTGCAAGCTGGATTAATGCTGCTGATCTATGCCCTAGTCTACGCTCTGCTGGCTTATCTGTTTCTTAAAAAAATAGCTAAAGGAGCAGTCCAATGAAATCCCTCTGGTTTTACTATCTGCAAGGCTTCAAGGATATTGTCAGTCACGGCGCGATCTTTACCACGCTGATTCTATCCGTCTTATTTTACAGCTTTTTTTATCCAACCGCTTATCAGGCACAGCAGGCTGAAGCCTTACCGATTATTATTGTCGATGAAGAACAAAGTAACTTAAGCACCCGTATTATTGGTCAGGTGGCACAAAGCCCCAATGTGGAAATTGAGGCGATTACCGGCAATTTTGCCGAAGCTAAACAATGGGTTGAATCTCAAAAAGCCGATGGCATTTTACTGCTACCGGACAATTTATCGCAAAGCTTAAGGCATGGTGAAACAGGCGGCATTGGCCTGTATTTAAGCACAGCCAACTTTTTAGTGACCAAACAAATTGGTCTGGGCTTAGCCACATCGGTTGAGCAAACTTTGGCAGACTATACTGAACGCTTTGGCGAGGTCTCGGACTTTTCACCTGCCCTTTCTGTGCATCAAATTCCTTTATTTAATCCGCTATCCGGCTATGGCAGTTATGTCTTTCCTGCGGTTGCACCTTTAATTATCCACCAAACTATTCTTCTGGGTTTGAGTATGCTGATTTTGGTATATCGGGAAAGAAAAATAGAATTAAACACAAATGCATTGATTGGGATGTGTTTAGCGGTCTTTACTATTGGCTGTCTGGGATGTTTCTATTTATTCGGCTTTAGCTTCTGGCTATTTGATTATCCACGTGGTGGCAACCTGTTCGGGATGCTACTGGCTGTTCCGGTTTTTATCTATACAATAATTGGCATGACCTGCCTATTCGCCAGTTTTCTAGATCTGCCGGAACGTGCGGGTCATGTAATTGTATTCACTTCCATTCCACTGTTCTTTTTATCTGGTGCGGCCTGGCCGCATGCTGCAATGCCTATCTGGATGCAAGTCGTTGGCGAAATCCTGCCTTCCACCCAAATTGTGCAGATGTTTATTCAACTCAATCAGATGGGTGTACCTACAGAGCTAGTCTTGCCTAAATTGCTTTATCTCGGAATGATCGGCAGCTTGTGCTTTTTCTTGGCTTATCGACGTTTAATTTCAAACTGTGGAACTTTCTAGCTTGTATATTATTGAACCTGTAAATAATTTTATGTAATTGCTTTTGATAAATTTAAAGGTGATTGCTTCACTGGTCACCGAATTCAATAATAAATCGGCTCATGGCTAAACGCCAGTCACGAATATAGGAATAGAATCTGGCTATCTATTTGCGTGATACTGGTCTGATTCTTTTTAGTAAGATGTGGCTCAAATGTACCGTCACGATCTCATGGTGTGGTGGTTCTTAATCTCCCCCATGACCGCTATATTAACCAAGGGGGTCAGTTTTACACTGCCGCTAACACGAATTACCCAAATATGTAAGGTAATTCCGGTGAATCAGAACGAAGCTTCTGGCACATTTACCCAATCCTGAAGACGTTATGAATAACTCTTCACTTTAATTTTGTAGGTAATCCCAGTTCCTTCGGGAGCTGGGATTAATACATTTTAAGCGCGGATTTCATCATCAAAATGGGGCTGTATTGAAACGACAATCGCTGAGCCAAGTGGCTCTGATTTTATAATCAGTCCAGCATTTAAAAATCACTGATTTAATTTAAACACTAAACATCAACGCCAAAGACAACAGCAAGCATAAAAATAACATAGCTGAAACCGCCTGCCAGAATCTAACAGGATTTTTATCCAGCAAGGAAGAATGAACCGGCTTTAAAAAATACCGGTTAGGATGCTTAAGGTCATACAGAAATTCTGACAATACCTCATAACGTTCATTTGGCATCAGGGCCAAGGCCTTATGCAAGGCTCCATCAACCCACACCGGAATATCTGGCCGATATTCTAAAATTGAATGATAACGCACCGTTTTTAGCTGTTTAAGCGTCTGACAACGCGCCAGTTCGGTGCCATAGGGTAACTGTTTGCTAAGTACATAATACAGTACCACGGCCAGTGAAAACTGGTCTGAACGGGTGGAAACCGGCCGCGAGCAAAAATATTCCGGCGCCATAAAGGCCAAGGTGCCCAAAGCCGCGGCATGTTGCGGCTGTGATTCGGAAATCCCCTTGACCAGGGTCGCACCAAAATCAATCAGTTTTAGCTCTAACTGTGCATTCAGCATGATATTTTCAGGGCGAATATCCTGATGCAGCATGTCCAGCCGGTGAAAAGCCTGCAAGCCTTTAATGATCTGTTCCGTAATCTGGATGGCGGTTTCAAGCGCAATCGGCTGGCGTTGCTGATGCAACCATGTATTTAAGGTCTGGCCAGATAAATATTCATAGGTTTGAAAATAATAAGATTTACTGCGCTGATGCGGATAGGCCGCTAACACCTGTGGATGCTGAATCCGTTTTGCTACCCACTCTTCCAGTAGAAAACGCTCCAGCGCTTGTGCATCCTGAGTTAAGTCCAGTGACGGAATTTTAATGACCAGTTGCTGCTGCCGCGTCTCATCCCAGGCCAGATATAAACGGCTACGATGGTTCTGGTGCAGTACATTTTGAATCCGGTAGCCTTCAAACTGCTGACCTATGCTTAAATCCGGGGCCAGACTTAGCTGGTTGTGACTTGGCTGAAATTGTGACTGGGCCTGCTGTGGCAGCTGCTGTACCTGCACAATTTGCAGGGTTAAATTATCAGGACTGCCCTGCGCATCGGCCAGATGGACCAGCGTTTCTGCTACCTGGTCAAGATCTAAAGTTTCGGGACTGTGAAGTGCCTCGATAATTTGGCTGTCCGACAGATATTCATATACACCATCGGTCATCAACAGGAAAATATCATCCTGTGCCAACGGCAGACTTAAATAATCCATCTCTACTTTCTGCGCCACGCCCAAAGCCCGGCTTAAATAGCTTTCCCGGGAAGATAACCAGACCCGATGGTCAACACTGAGCTGTTCCAGCTGTTGCTCACGCAAGCGGTAAATACGCGCATCACCAATATGAAACAGATGTACAGTTTCATGTTTGAATACCAGCGCGCTAAAAGTGCAGACATAGCCGCGGTCTTTATCGACACGGCCCTGACTTTGCTGGGTCTGAGCATAGAGCCAGGAATTGGTGGCACGAATCACCCGGTCGACCGAAGTTTTGACGCTCCAGGAATCGGGCGTCGAAAAGTAATCGGCCAGAAAACTGGACACTGCGGTTTCACTGGCGATATGACTGACATTGCTACTGCTGATACCATCGGCAATGGCGCAGGCAATGCCCTTTTGCTGTGCCAGATAGCCCTCCGGAACGGCCGCGCCATGAAAATCCTGATTGCTCTCTTTGCGGCCGGCAGCACTATATTGCCCAAGCCGAATTTGAAGTGAAGTCTGGTGTGAAGATGGCAAAGTGGACATGCGCTGATCTCAACTGGCTGGAATCTTCCCTGATTCCTGAATTCATCCTGTGTGCTTAAAACTTAGAACTCACGTTTTGGTGCAGTGCGAACATGCGTGGTATAAAGCGCAAGACCAGTTAAAGCCAAACCACCTACCAGGTTCCCCAGCGCTACCGGTAACTCATTCCAGATAAAGTAGTCCATCACCGAGAAATCGCCGCCCATCATCATCGCAAACGGGAACAGGAACATATTCACCACCGAATGTTCAAAGCCCATGGCAAAGAACAGCATGATCGGCATCCACATCGCAATAAACTTGCCGCTAACGGTGGTCGACATCATCGCACCAATCACGCCAAGCGACACCATCCAGTTACAGAGCATGCCGCGAATAAAAATCGTGATCCAGCCAGCTACGCCATATTCTTTGTAGCCCAGCGTCCGGTCTTCACCAATATGTGCAATCGCCAGACCGACCTTGTTCGGTTCGGTCGAAAAGCCGTAGGTATAGACCGCGGCCATCATCACCGCCACAATCAGGGCGCCAGTGAAGTTACCGACAAAGACCACGCCCCAGTTTTTCAGGATTCTGGCCCAGGTCACGCCCGGACGTTTATCTAGCCAGGCCAATGGTGTCAGGACAAATACCCCGGTCAGCAGGTCATAGCCCAGCAGATACAGCATACAAAAGCCCACTGGGAATAATAATGCACCAATTAAAGGCACGCCGGTTTGCACTGCAATGGTGACCGCAAAAACCGCTGCCAGCGCCAGAATAGCCCCGGCCATGGTGGCGCGGATCAGCACATCACGGTTTGCCATATGTAGTTTCGATTCACCGGCATCCACAACTTTGGTTGCAAATTCGGAAGGTGCAAGATAAGCCATTGCGAGTACCCCTCAACGATTAAAATTTAGCAGTGAGATGATTTGCAAATAAAAAGCGCCCAAGACGACTTTCACGTCTTAGGCGCCTTTGCCTGAATCATCCAACATGTTTTAAAAAATTTATGGCGTCGTTGCCATCAGTTCAGTGGAGATACAGCAAGGAACGTACCAACTTTGTGTGAAAGATGAATTTACGCCATAGGCAGATTCAAGATCTGAGCTGATTTTAAGCTGGCATACATTGTGCTTTTCCCTTGTCAGTGTTTTAGCCATAAGCAGTTGAGGAAATAGATATGATTAGCCACCGCCAACAAGTGACAGACATGATTTTATCTGCCAAGGTGCTGAACAATATTCAGTGGTCCAGCGTGGCGCAGGAAATTGGGTTATCCAAAGAATGGGTAACGGCAGCCTGTTTGGGGCAAATGGCATTGAACAAGGAACAGGCCGAAAAAATTGGTCAGATATTTAACCTGAGTGATGAAGCCGTGGCCTGGCTGCAAATTGTGCCGTATAAAGGCTCCCTGCCGACCAGCGTTCCGACCGATCCTTTAATTTACCGCTGGTATGAAGTGGTGAATGTCTATGGTTCTACCATTAAAGAGCTGATTCATGAAGAATTTGGCGACGGGATTATGAGCGCGATTGATTTTAGTATGGATATTCAACGTGAAAGCCATGAAAATGGCGACCGGGTAAATGTGATGCTATCCGGGAAATTTTTGCCCTATAAATCCTATTAAGATGAGTTTGTGTTGAGCTTAAAACTCTAAGCAATCACAAAAAATCTGCGCTTACCTTATTCATAAAGATGATCAAGTAAAGATCAAAACCACATTCATTCACCCATAAAAATAGGCCTAATCTTCCCGGACAAAAACGATTGCTGTTTTATCCGGTCAGATTAAGCCTATGTTTTTAGCAAGCTGTACTATTCCGAGGTAAAGCGTCCATAGCAGTCGCGTTTACGCGTGCCCGAAGATGAGCTACGACCACGGCGATCATCGTCGTCATCATCGTCATCGCGGCTACGACCACGGCGATCGTCGTCGTTTATATGACTTCTGGCGCCGGCACGACGTGCTTCTTCTGACGTAAACTCATGTGCATTATGGGCTGCGCGGCCGGCTTCACGCGCTTCTTCGGATGTAAATTCATGCGCATTGCCGCTGGCATGGGCTGCACGCCCACCACGACTGGCAATTTCTCTTTGTTCATCTGGATCCATACTCGCAAATCCACGATTTGAAGTACCCTCATTACGTGTATTGGCCATGATTCACCCTTCCTGTTATTTATTTTGATTGTCTATGTTGCGACTCTTTTAAGATAAGAGTGAAAATTAAAATAAACAGCTAGGCTTTGTTTCAGATCATTGGAATGTAGCAGGTCTTTTTTATTTTGAAAAAATTAACAGGCTGTATTTAAAATAGTAAAATTTTATTCTTTTAAATATCTTTTTTAATTTTTTACCATCTTTATATTTCAGCCGTTTTTATTTACAAAATGAAATAATAGACGCGTTAAGATGAGGTGGTTTATTTTCTTAATAATAAAAAATATTTAAATAGAGTCCATAATTTTTAAATATATTCTTTAGTCCCGTGATTTCACTTTCATTGTCTTATGAATTGCGGCTTAAATATAAAAAAAGCCAGTCAGTGAGCGCTGACTGGCGAAAAGGAAGACACAGATAAGTAGCTGAATGTCCGATTTAGTCGACCTGGGTAAAGCGATTTAAAACAGCAATCGACAGCAGCAATAAAGCCACCAGCGCAAAGACGGTGCTCAGGCCAATGGCTTCACTTAGGAAACCGACCAGCGCCGGGCCACTTAATGAACCGCTATAGGCAATGGTCGATACCAGCGATAAAGCAGCTGCTTTAGGCATAATATTCTGACGTCCGACACGGGAGAACATCACTGGCACAATATTGGAACAGCCAAAACCGAGTAAGGCATAACCCAGCAGGACCACCGCCCAGTGCGGCGCCATCACAATAATGCCTAGACCCAAGGCCGCACACAGCGCGCTATAGGTGATGATGTTTTTCTCGCCCCACATTCTTAGTAAGCGACGTCCAGAAAAACGGCCGATGGTCATGGTAATGGCAAAGAAGGTATAGGCCAGACCGGCAAAAGAAGCGTCCATCCCAAAGTTGCTGACCAGATAAATCCCGCTCCAGTCCATTGCCGAGCCTTCCGATAAAAAGGCAATAAAACAGACCAGACCAATTAACAGGATCATCGGACTTGGACGAAATTTCTGCTTCGCTGGTGGTGCGGTGTCTTCTGTGGCTGTGTCTGATTTTTTCTCAATTTCAGACAGGCTGTTGGGAACGGCCAGAATGGCAATAAAGGCCAGCACCGCGCTCATGATTAAAGCACTCATTAGCGGTGAAACACCCAATGACAGCAGCACAGTCACAGTCAGCACACCAAGTAAACCGCCCAGACTGCACATACCATGGAAGCTGGACATCATATTTTTCAGGCTGTTCTTTTCAACAATCACCGCCTGTAAATTAATGGCCACACCAAATGCACCCACCGCGGTCCCAAAGATAAACAGCACAATTGCCATGCTTAAGGCAGTACCAAATACCGTCAGTAACGGCAAAATGATCATCGCTGCAACCAGCGCAATCCCGATTAAAATACGGCAGCCAATACGCTGGATTAACAGACCAGCCGCAGGCATGGCCAGCATCGATCCAATCCCCATACAGAGTAGCAACAGGCCAAAGTCTGCATGGTTTAAAGAAAGACGTTGTTGTGCAAATGGAATGAGCGGTGCCCAAGATGCCGTACTTAAACCCAGACCAAAAAAGCTGAGTTTGGTTGCCAGACCTTGTGCATTGAGCTGGGCAGATGCATCGACGACTGTGGTTTTGGAAAACAACATGTATGTGCCACCTTCTAAAAACAGGGCATCCCATTCCAAAAAATTGTCCATAGAAAAACCCCTGCACACTTATAGAAAAATCTATAAACTTGCAGGGGCTTTTGTTGGCGGAATTATACACAATTCACAGCACTGTACAGCCCTTTTTTGTCTATTTTACAAACAATTTTGTAATGACAAAAAGTACTTCATTTTTCTCGTTTTTTTGAAAAATTCCAGCTGCAATATTTTTATATAATCATTTAAAAACAAATGCTTAATAGGTTGATTGTTTTATTCAATCAGTTTAATGAGTTTTAGTGATTGCCTGAAAATTGGCTTACATACAGATACACAGCCCTGCCCTTTCAGTTTTGATTATTCCGACCGCTCAACCAGCTAGCTGTTTCAGGATTAAGCGTTTAAACCAATAAGTAGCTAGAGATCTTCTGTAGTTTATAATTTTTATTTAAAAAATAATAAAATGAGATTTATAAATATATGATTTTTGATTATCTCAACTCATCTATTTCAATATAACAATAGCTTTAATTATTTAAATTTAGCCTCAATCATTTAGATATTTCATAATGTGTAATATATATCTGCATGTAGTGAATTGTTATACTCTATGGCGGAGTTGTTTCGATTTTAAATAAAGCTATTTTTATCTCTTTGAGGCGTTTAAATTAAATAGAGATATTTATTTCATCTGAATTGGAGTAATAAAAATGGCTGATATTAATTTAAATAACATTCAGAAACATAGCGAAGTTATTGCCTCATGCGGCACCCATGTCGGTACGGTCAATCATCTGGAAGGCAGCGATAAAATCAAACTGACCAAGCAGGATTCTGGCGATGGGATGCACATTACATTCCGATCTCTTGGGTGGAAGAAATTCGTGGCAACCAGATTATCCTGAACAAGAATTCTGAAGAAGTCACCCGTCAGTGGGAAGCGGTATAACTTCTAAAAAGCACGATCTGCCCAGACTCGTGCTTTTTTATCGCTAACGATTTCATCTGATTGAGCAAAACAATAAATCGACCCTAAAATTTGGAGAACTCCATGAATCATTATCCTGACAGCCCATCTCCGCAAGAGAAACAGGAGCATCAGCCCGGTGTGCAATATAAAATGACGCCCGAACCTGAAATTATTAAAAGCAATTATCAGGGCAGTCAAAAACTCAAAGACAAGGTGGCCTTAATTACCGGCGGTGATAGCGGCATCGGCCGCTCCGTGGCAGTGCTGTTTGCCCGCGAAGGTGCCAATATTATTATTCCCTATTTAGAAGAAGATCAGGATGCGCAAGACACCAAGCGACTGGTTGAGCAGGAAGGTCGTCAATGTCTGCTGATTCAGTGTGACCTGCGCCAACATGCGGCAGTGCAGCAGATGGTCGATCTGGCTTTGCAGCAGTTTCCGCATATTAATATTCTGGTCAATAATGCTGCTGTGCAATATCCACAAAAAACCATTGAAGATATTAATCCCGAACAGCTGCATAAAACCTTTGAAACCAACCTCTACCCGCTGTTTTATGTGACCCAGCTGCTGATTCCTCAAATGCAGGCCGGTGACAGTATTATCAATACCACCAGTATCACCAGCTATCAGGGCCATAATGAGCTGATTGATTATGCCAGCACCAAAGGGGCAATTACCGCTTTTACCCGTAGCCTGTCGACCAACCTGCTAAAAAATAAAACCGGGATTCGGGTGAATGGTGTCGCACCCGGCCCAATCTGGACGCCGTTAATTCCAAGCAGTTTTGATGAAGAACAGCTAAAAGGTTTTGGTGAAGATACCCCCATGGGCCGCATGGGTCAGCCAAGTGAAGTTGCGCCGGCTTATCTGTTTTTAGCCTCCGATGAAGCCAGCTATATTTCCGGTCAGGTGATTCATGTTAATGGCGGTACTATTGTCAATGGTTAACGGCATTTAAAGGCACACAAGTAATGTAGATAACATTTTGAGTTTTATTGAAACATGCAGATCTATACAGGAGTGAAACTGATGTCTAGAGGTGATAAGTCGGCCTATACCGACAAGCAGAAACGTCAGGCCCGCCATATTATTGAATCGGAAAAAGAGCGAGGCCATTCCGAAGAAGAAGCAGAACGCATTGGCTGGTCTACCGTCAATAAACAGGATGGCGGCGGTAAAAAGAAATCTCACTAAATGCCCTTCTGTTCTGCTGGAACCCTTTTAAACTTCTATAAAAATGCCAATCCTTAGGATTGGCATTTTGTTAGGTGATGACAAGTAGATCATCAGATTTTATTGAATCTGCTGCAGCGCCTGCGGGAATAAAAACTGGGTCAGTTGACGCGTGGCCCATAAACCAGTGGGATTATGATGCTGATGCGGCGCCAAGTAAGGCAACAGCAGATTGATTTTTTCTTCCGCGTTACGCGCCAGCTTCAGTTGTTGCTGCATGGCCTGCTGTTCGCTGGAATTGAAATAATCGACAATATAATCATCGGCCTGCTGCACTGGCGTTATGGCTTTGAACGGCGCACGGCGTTCGGTATAGGCTTGAGCAATCCAGTCATAAATAATCTGCTGTTCAGCGACTGAAAATACACCGAACATTTTGCCTTCTTCATTGTGAATCAGCTGCCAGAAGCGGCTTTCACTCGGATGCTGGCCGCGTTTAATCCACTGTTTATCCTGTAATACCTGAAGGAACTCGACCACTTTCTGGTCATTGCTGAGCCATTCATTCACCGATGCTTGAGCAAAGCGGCAGCGGTTATTATGAATCAGCTTGCCGACCACGGCTTTTTTCTTGAAAATCTTTTCAATCAGCGGGGTTAAATCACTGTTTTTAATAATTTCAGTCGAGCCTAGGCCAACATCATTCAGAGCATAGCCGCGTTTCAGTTTGTCAATAAACTCTGTTTTATTGGCGGCCTGACTATAGCCATATTCCAGTGCGGCGACTGAACGATGCGCGTGACCATTGTCCAGGTTATCAATGGTAATGTGCACATTAAAATACTGATGATCCAGCCCCAGTTCAGCCAGTTCATAATTACTGATCAGCAAATGCAACGGCAACTGTTCATAGCCTAAATTAAAACCAATCACTTCCGGCAGATATTGCTGCGGCGCATAGGCCAGCGCCAGTTGTACCACGGGCTGATAATAGTATTCATCTTCCAGTCCTTCGACCAGATCTTGCAGATTCAGACTGCTGAGCAATTGCTGATACATCGACACGTGATTGGCTTTGGCTGAACCGAGGCCCAGCTCTTCCAGATAAATCATGATCAGATGCTGAAAATTCGGATCAGACCAATGTTTTAAGGTGCTATACAGCCAGGAACCATCGACATATTTTACTGGCGCGACTTTCACCAGAAAGTCATAGGCTGCTGCTACATGCTGAAAGTATTCACGCTGACCACCAGCCTGACGCCGGCTTAAATACTGTTGATAGCGTTCACAATTCTGCATATTCTGCTGAAAAAGCCAGTCTTTGATCTGGACTGGCTCATCGGGTAAAGGAATAGATGGGGGATCTATCTGGTGAAGCTCGCGCTGTAAAAGCTGGGCCGAAAGCTTTTCTTTTTCTGGTGCTGGCGTGCTTTCATCCAGAAAGAAATGAAACAGCTCCCGATAGCTTTTTTGTCGTTCGAGTTTTAAGGGGCGATAACTGTTCTGAGAGACAACTGACATCTTGTTATTTTCCATTATTTTTCACTCAAACCAGCTTAGGAGATTCGCCAAAATCACCATAGTTCAGTTTTGTTAAACCACGTTAACTTGCCGGCTGCTCAAAAATAAAGCGCAGAGATATCAGAAATTTATAAAGATAATTCAGTTACATAATCGGCAAGTCCGGGCATTTTTTCTGTAAAAATAGCTCATCCTCCTGTAGCGCTGTTGCACTCAAGTTTGAGTCTTGAGTAAAAAATGCAGCAGTTGTGCAAAATAAAAAAGACCAAAAGACATCTTATCTTCTGGTCTTATAAAAGCTGGCTAAAGTCTGCTGTTACTGGAATTTGGCTTTCAGCTGGGCCAGACCGGTACGAATCAGGTTGCTGCCCTGCCCGATTTTGTCATGCCAGTGATTTGGCACCGAACACCTGGCCAGACGCACCCAGACACTGGAAAACTGCTTGATAAAATTGGCTTCATTATAATGAATACCATATTCTGCACATAGCGCCTTAATTTTTGGTGCCACTTCAGCATAACGGTTGGCCGGCATATCCGGAAATAAATGGTGCTCAATCTGATGGCTTAAATTTCCACTTAAAATATGCAGCCACTGGGTGCCACTAAAATTACTCGAACCGCGAATCTGGCGGATATACCATTCAGCCCGGCTTTCATTTTCGGTGTTGTCGGCTTCAAAATTTTCTGCATCTTCAGTGAAATGGCCATTGAAGATGACTGCAGATGCCCACAGGCTGCGAATCACATTGGCGACAGCATTGCCGGCAAAAACCGGAATGGCATTTGGCCCAGCAAGCAGCGGGAAAAAGACATAATCTTTGACCACCTGACGGCGCATTTTCTTTCTTAAACCGGCCGCTTCATCCCAGACCTGTTTCCAGGTTTTGGTTTTATAAACCAGTACATCTTCTAAATGCAGACGTTGCAGCCCCACATACCATTCAAAAAATACCATCAGCTGAATGGCCAGCGGAATATTCATCAAAAAACGCGGTTCCCATTTTTGTGCTTCGCTAACCCGTAGCAAGCCATAGCCGACATCGTGGTCTTTGTCGACAATATTGGTATAGGTGTGATGAATATAGTTATGGGTATATTTCCAGTCGTCTCCGGTGGCAATGGTGTCCCAGTCATAACTGGCACCGTTCAGGGTCGGATCATTCATCCAGTCAAACTGGCCATGCATGACGTTATGACCCAGCTCCATATTTTCAACAATTTTGGATAATCCGAGTAAACCAGTCCCCAATAACCATACTGGCGGAATCCAGCCGCCAAACATCAGCATCCCACGTGAGGCAATTTCACTATAGCGGACAAAATTACGGATTTTATAAATATACTGGGCATCTTTTTCCCCCAGATCGTCCATGACTTCACGGCGGATGGCTTCCACTTTGACACCAAATTCCTGAATCTGAGCCTCGGTTAAATATTTTGACTTGCTGTTCGGATGTAACGCGGCAGGCATATTCATGTGATGTTCCCTCCAGATTATAAGTTAATCACGACAGGACTGATTGCCTGCGTCACACAAAGTTTGATTTGGGTATTATGGTTATGGTCAATTTCACCAGTCAGCAGATTACGCACGCTGCCCCTGACTTTGGTACAGGAACAGGTATTGCAAATACCCATGCGACAGCCATGGGCCGGTCTTAACCCGGCGGCTTCGGCACTGTCCAGCAAAATTGCTGTTGGCCTGAAAATCCTGCTGCGAGCGCAAGAACTGCACCGGCTGCGCCTCCAGAGTTTCATCTACGGTCATTTGAAAATACTCGGAATGAAACTGCTCGCTTAAATCCAGCTGCTGACAAATCTGCTGGGCGGCCTGCATCATCGAGGCTGAACCACAAGCATAAATATGTCGCTCACCCAGTTGCTCGACCGTGTTTTGCAGTAAGCTCAAAGACAGATGCTGATGCTGTTCTACAGTATTAAAATGATGATATTTAAAATGCGGATACATCAGCGCCAGGGTTTTAATTTCGGCATGGAAGGCATCATCCCGGGTGAAATACAGCAGGTCTATCGGCTGGGTCGAGCTGACCACGGCTTTTTGTAATAAGGAATAAATGGCGGTAATCCCACTGCCCGATGCAATAAAACATAAGGATGGAACTGGTGCCGGCAGTACAAAATTGCCCTGCGGCTGGGACAGCTCCACCACAGCCCCTGCCGGTAACCGGGTCAAAGCATTGGACATTTTACCTTGTCGTTTGATGGCCAGAATCACATCGCCGTTATCGAGCAAAGTGACAATGGAATAGCTGCGCTGCTGGCGTACCCCATTCATCGCCAGCGTGACCAGAATACTTTGTCCGGCCTGAAAACGCTGTGCCTGAAAATTCTGGTTGGGACGTAAATGAATTTTATAAAAGTCTGGACTTAATGCCTGAATTTCAACAACGCAGGCTTTGACCTTTTTCAATGCCCAGACTGGATTTATTTTTTCTGCAATAAAATCAATAAAATCTTCTCGAATCCACTCGGGCTTATACTCTACAGAAGTGCTCATAGCGGCCTCATGATTTTTTCAGTGAACGGATGTTCTTTTTTTAATGTTCATGCCCACTATATAGATTCATAATCTCGATTCCATGTGAATGCAGGACAAAACTTGTCTTTCCCTTAGGTTTTAGCTGGTTTTGTCTGACAAGATTCTGCACTTTTTCGGTTCCAACTTCGATGGGAGAAGTTTTATTGTTCTGATTTGCTTTTGTGCAGGCGCAGGATTTTTCATGAAAATGTCGTATGCTTTTGTCAGACTCGGTGAAAATGCCTGATATTTTTGCTGTAATTGTCCCCACATTAGACTTAAGTCCAAAAAGTCTAAAAACAAAAAAAGCCAGAAGTGTCCTTCCGGCTTTTTTAATCTATAGCGTGTAATTAGAAGTTATAGATGGCCACCATATTAATACGGTTGTCTTCACCTGTTTTGCTGCCATTGGCCGCAGGGACTACTGCTTCACGCTCACCATAGACATATTCCAGACCTAAGCTAACTGGCTTGATCGGGCTATAGAAGACATTGGCCCATGCCTGCCATAAGTCTTTGTTAACGCCAGTTCGTTTATCTGCTGGAGTCGCTGCCAGATAATCAGCATCCTGATCAAAGCTCATATAGCCATAACCCACTGTGCCGCGCAGTTTTTCATTAAACTTCTGGGTCAGACCGACCGTAATCGAATCAAACTCGCTTTGCTCCAGACCGTTCGCGCCCCGGATGGTGCCGGTATTGGCAAAAGACACAAAGCTGCTATCACCCTTCACATGGTAGTAGTCTGCTTTTAAAGTCGTGCTTGGGGTCACATCATATTTAGCGCCCAAGCCAACGCCCCATGCCATTTCTTCATCAGAATTGATACGTTTTTCATGGCCCATGGCACGTGCGCTCACGCTCATGTTATCGGCGAACTGATGATTTAAGCGCGCAGTTAAAGCCGGTAAACGCTGGGTGATGCTGTTATCTTTTGGGTCTTCAGCAGCCACCACCAGATTGGTTTGCGGGCTGAATTTCGCGGTATAACGCACTTGCGGGGTACGTTTAACTGCGCCACCGGCATAGGCCAAAGCATCGACTGTTTCCGGCATATAATCCGGTACCGCAAAGTTAGACCAGGTTTGACCAATTAACCAGTTGCCATAATTTAAGTAAGCATGACGAATACGTAAGTTATCAAAATTTGAACCGCCCAAGAAGTCGACTTCAATTTTACCTTTTACGTCTTGATCACCCACAGGGCTTTTGAAATCCAAACCTAAACGTGTAGCAGAAAGCGTTGATCTTAAACGATCACTACTTTCATTATTGCCTTCTAACGCTACGGCATTAATATGGTTATATGGCAAATCTCGGCTACTGCCCTCAACCTGATAAGAACCATCCATACGGACGTTTCCATACAGGTTAAATTCAGCATTACCCAGCGTCATACCCAAGCCGCGCTTTTCAGTGCTGGCTTTTTGTGCAACAGGTGATTGTACCGCAGTATTGGCAAGTTGGTTTAAATTCGCTTGAACCGTTTGATTTTGTTGAGCATATTGATGAACAAGTGCTTTCAGTTGTTGCACTTCCTGACGAAGCTGCTCAACTTCCTGGCTGCTTTGCGCATTGGCCATTACACTCATTGTTAAACCGACAGCAATTACTAAAGGTTTGATCATCATTGTTTTCATGGGCACACTTATCCTGTGACTATCCGTTTTTGTCGTTCCTGACAAAGTTTCATTGTTTTAAAGTTTGGCTAGCCTGAAGAACTCAAGCTAGCGGTTTGCTCAGAGATTAATGTGCAGAGCTTTTGACTGCTTTGACATTGCTGTTGGCGAAGCTTTCCTGCTTGGCTTTGGCACCATCTACCGAGACTTTCAGATTTACCATAAAGATCGCTACGGCTGCAATTAGACCAGGGATGGCAATCATCATGAAATTCATCTGGTGTGGCAGGTTTAAAGTCAGCAGTGCACCGGTCAGCACAGGCCCGACAATCGCGCCGATCCGGCCAATTCCAGAGGCCCAACCCATACCGGTTGAACGTACTGTAGTCGGGTAAAACTGTGCGACGAAAGTATATAGTAAAATTTGTGATCCAATGGTGGCTGCACCGGCAATGGCAATTAAGGTATACAGCACTGGCTGTGGACTGTTAAAGCCAAGCAGGATTAGCGCAATTGCCCCCACGGTGAACATAATGGTCAATACCGGTTTCAGATGGAAACGATCTGACAAGGCACCGCCACCAATTGCACCGACCATACCGCCAATATTCAGCGCGAACAGGAACAGCATACTTGCACCGAGTGAATAACCGGCCTGAATCATCAGTTTTGGTAACCAGCTGCCCAATGCATAGACCATTAACAGACACATGAAGAACGCAACCCAGAACATTAAGGTACTGAAGGTACGACCTTGCTGGAACAGTGCACGTAATGGGGCTTCATCACCGGCCATCACTTCATTCAGCACAAACTGGGTATTTGGCGCAATATTCTGTTCTGGAGCAATTTTCTGTACAAAGGTGCGGACCTGTTCTGTTTCACCTTTTTTAGTGAGGAACATCAGGGATTCTGGCAAGAATTTCCACAGCAGCGGTAACAGCAATAATGGTGTACCGGCTAGGTAGAACATGATTTTCCAGCCATAATCTGCCACCAGCCATGCACCTAACAAGGCAGAGGTCATCCCGCCAATGGCATAGCCACTGAACATCACGGCAACCAGAGTACTCCGAATCCGTTTTGGTGCGTATTCGGTCATCAGTGCCACCACGTTTGGCATCACACCGCCAATGCCTAAACCGGCAAGGAAACGTAAAATACCAAACTCAATCGGGTTACTGGCAAAAGCACCGAGGAAGGTAAAGCCACTGAAAATGGCCACACAGATCATAATGGTCTTTTTCCGGCCCAGTTTATCGGAGAGCGTTCCGAAACTCATGGCACCGAACATCATCCCGAACAGCGCGGTACTGGCCAATAGCCCTGCCTCTACCGCACCAAGTGACCATTCCTGCATCAATAGTGGTAAAGCCACCCCGTAAATAACCAGGTCATAGCCGTCGAAGATAATAATTAATAAACACCATAAAAGTACGCCCCAGTGAAATGGCGTAAATTTCGCGTTATCAACCACCGTATTGATGTTTACTGAATCTGTTGTATTCACGATAAGCCTCCTGCTTGTGAAACCGTCCAAATTTTTGTAAACAATGACCCAATGCGTTATTTTTGTCCAAAACCGATTGCATATATATTCATACCTAAAAAGTTAGGCGGAAAAATTAGTTTTATAAACAATTGTTTATGTTTTAAACAATCTATCTT
The DNA here is from genome assembly GCF_013418865.1 of Acinetobacter sp. YH12117. Lineage (NCBI taxonomy): Bacteria > Pseudomonadati > Pseudomonadota > Gammaproteobacteria > Moraxellales > Moraxellaceae > Acinetobacter > Acinetobacter sp. YH12117. Next base: position 59,106 of record NZ_VPBF01000001.1, on the reverse strand, counting down.
CATATAAGAAATATAAATTAAAGTTTATTTTTAAGCTGTGAAACATAAAAAAAGGTCTGAACAAAAGCGCGCCGTTCAGACCTGTTGCAACTTTATCTATATAAAGGATGGAAAGAGCTAAACTTCAACGCCCTTAAATTACAGTACGATCATATTTAATCGCTTCCAGATCATAGACCTGATAAATACTGTCAAACAGCGAGCGGATATCTTCGCTTTCATCCATACTGCGAATCGCCAGGAAAATCGGGCTTTTAGCAGCATCATCGAGTAAAGGAATATAGTTCAAATGCGGCAACTGTATGGTACGCGCGCTTTCCGGGACTATGCACATGCCTTCACCAGCAGCCACCAGCCCCAAAGCCAGCTGAATTTCACGCACTTCTTTTAAACTGCGTGGCTCCAGACTGTATTCGGAAAACAGGCCGCGCACCTGGGTCGAAAAATTCGGTTTGGGATGGTTTGGATAGAGAAAAATATTTTCTTCGACAATATCTGAAAGGTATATACCCTGCCGCTTTGTTGCAAATATATGACTGTCATGCACTGCCACCATGAGCGGTTCTTCACGTAATAAAATACGTCGAATGGCCGGATCGGAAATGCGTAAACGACCAAATCCGACATCTATACGACCTTCCTTTAAGGCCTGAATCTGGTTGGTGGTAGTCATTTCAACCAGTTCTATCTTTAAATTAGGATGTTGTTGGCGGAATAAATAGACTATTCTGGGGAGTAAACCATAAAGTAAAGAGCCCACAAAACCAATGGTCACGGTTTTCTCGACCATTCCCACCCGCTTGGTCATGGTTTTGATCTCTTCCGCATTAGACAAAAGTTTTACGGCATGCTGATAGAAAAATTGGCCTGCCGGAGTGGTCTGTAATGGGCGGCTACCGCGCTCAAATAGCTGAATTCCAAGCTCACTTTCCAGATTTTGGATCTGACGGCTTAAAGGTGGTTGCGCAATAAACAGTTTTTCAGCTGCTTTGGTAAAACTCTGTTCTTCTACCACAGCAACAAAGTATCTGAGATGTCTAAGTTCCATACCCTTTCCATACCTTTAGAATATAATAAAATGCCAAAATGATCTTCGACAGTGCGTTTCTATTCTTTTAAGGTATATCACATCAGATACACAACGCAAGATTGCGAAGAGTAAAGTGATGTATAAATCCATTGAAACCATGCTTGTCGAGATTCCGACCATTCGTCCACACAAAATGGCGGTGGCGACAATGCAGACGCAAACCCTGGTATTGGTAAAGATCTCCACAGACGATGGTTTTGTGGGCTGGGGCGAAGCAACCACAATTGGTGGATTAGGCTACGGTGAAGAAAGCCCAGAAAGCGTAAAAACCAATATTGATACTTACTTCGCACCTTTACTAAAAACATTGGCTGGTTTGAACTTTGCACAAACCATGCGCGCCCTGAAAAAGAATATTAACGGCAACCGTTTTGCCAAATGTGCCATCCAGACTGCTTTACTGGACATTCAGGCACAGCGCCTCGGTTTACCACTGAGTGAAATTCTTGGTGGCCGTTTACGTGACAGCGTTCCTGTGCTTTGGGTATTGGCTTCAGGCAATACTGAAAAAGACATCGCTGAAGCGCAGAAGATGATTGAAATCAAACGTCACAATGTGTTCAAGCTGAAAATCGGTTCTCGTCCGGTTGAAGAAGATGTTGAACACGTGCTGGCAATCAAAAAAGCATTAGGCAAAGACGTTTCTATTCGTGTTGACGTTAACCGTGCCTGGTCAGAGCTTGAAGCCATTAAAGGTATTCAGCTGCTGCAAGATGGCGGTGTTGACCTGATTGAACAGCCATGCGGCATTGAAAACCTCGATGCGATGCGTCGCCTCACCCGCCGTTTCGATATTGCCATTATGGCAGACGAATCGTTAATGGGTCCAAACAGCGCTTACCAGATTGCCCGTAACAATGGCGCATCAGTTTTTGCAGTTAAAGTGGCGCAGTCCGGCGGCCTGATTGAAGGATGTGAGGTTGGCAAAATTGCCAAGCTGGCCAATATCGACCTATACGGCGGCACCATGCTGGAAGGCCCGGTAGGAACCATTGCTTCAGCGCATGTGTTCTCGACTTTTGAAAGCCTGGCTTACGGCACCGAACTGTTTGGTCCATTGCTACTGACGGAAGAAATTTTAAAAACACCATTGCAATATCAAAACTTTGAATTGGTGTTACCAACCACTGCCGGTTTAGGTATTGAACTGGATGAAGACAAGCTTGACCGCTTACGTCGTCAATAAAGGAGCTAGACATGCTTTTCCACGTACGCATGGATGTCAATATTCCACTCGATATGCCAGCTGAACGCGCTAATGAAATTAAAGCCGTTGAAAAGGCATATTCGCAGGAATTACAGCGCCAAGGTAAATGGTGTCATATCTGGCGCATTACAGGCCAGTATTCAAACATCAGTATTTTTGATGTTGAGAGCAACGAAGAACTGCACAACCTGCTGCAAGGTCTGCCGTTGTATCCATACATGAATATTGAAGTGATGGCGCTTAACCGCCACCCATCTTCTGTCCGTGATGATGACACCTGATTCACAGTTCATATCGGTATTTTAAGAATTTAAAGCCGCTATCGGGGTAGCGACTTTAGAAATCCAAAGGGTAAATAAACAAGGATTGTGGCCAGCCAGATCAGCCAGCCAAACAAGCATTCAGGCAGCCACGACAACTATATACATACATTCAAGGAGTAATTGTATGGATCGTCAAACAATTGAAAACGTAGTTAAGGCTTGTAACGTCGACACTGCAGAGGGTCCGGTAAATCCACGCGTTCAACAGGTTGTGGTACGTCTTGTAACTGATCTTTTCCAAGCGATTGAAGACCTGGATTTAAGCCAGTCTGAAGTATGGAAAGGTATTGAAACCATTATTGACATCGCCAAAGCAGATGAATTTGCATTAATGGGTTCTGCAGTTGGTCTGGAACACTTCCTTGATCTTCGTGCTGACGAAGCAGATGCCAAAGCAGGCCTGACTGGCGGTACGCCACGTACAATTGAAGGTCCTTTATATGTTGCAGGCGCACCTGAATCAGTAGGTTTTGCACGTATGGACGACGGTTCTGAAGAAGGTCAAATCGCAACATTAATCATTGAAGGTCAAGTGACTGACACTGATGGCAACATCCTGCCAGGCGCGAAGGTAGAAATGTGGCACGCCAACAGCCATGGTAACTACTCTTTCTTTGACAAGTCGCAATCACACTTCAACCTGCGTCGCAGCATTTTAGCAGACGACCAAGGTAACTACGTTGCACAAACTACCATGCCTGTAGGTTATGGCCTGAACCCAGAAGGTCCTTTACAAGGCGTATTGAACCAGATCGCGCGTCACGGTCAACGTCCTGCACACGTGCACTACTTCATCTCTGCACCGGGTCACCGTAAATTGACAACTCAATTCAACATTGAGGGTGACAAATACTTATGGGACGACTTCGCATTCGGTACACGTGAAGGTCTGGTAGCCGTTGCTGAAGATGTGACTGATGAAGCTGAAATCGCGCGTCGTGGCTTGAAAGGTCCGTTCAAATACATCCGTTTTGATGTAGTTCTTCAGAAAGATAAAGAAGGTGCTCCTTCTACTGAAGTTGAACGCCGCCGCGCAAGCGCTTAATCATACAGGGAACCGAAATGTCTACTCCCAGACATTTCGGTGACTTACCCAAATTTGGAAAGTCGGAGAACGGACATGCCTCGTATTCCAGTAATTAACACCAGCCATTTAGATCGTATTGACGAATTACTTGTTGAAAACTATGAAACAGGTGAATTTAAGCTACATCGTTCAGTATTTACAGACCAGGCCATTTTTGACCTTGAAATGAAATATATTTTCGAGGGAAACTGGGTGTACTTGGCACATGAAAGCCAAATTCCAAATAACAACGATTATTACACCACTCACATGGGCCGCCAGCCGATCATCATTGCACGTAACCGTAACGGTGAACTGAATGCCATGATCAATGCCTGTTCACACCGTGGTGCGCAGCTTTGCCGTTACAAACGCGGTAACAAAGCGACTTATACCTGCCCTTTCCACGGCTGGACATTTAACAACTCAGGCAAACTTTTAAAAGTAAAAGATCCGGCAGATGCAGGTTATTCAGACTGCTTCAACCAAGACGGTTCACACGACCTGAAAAAAGTTGCCCGTTTTGAAAACTACAAAGGTTTCTTGTTCGGTAGCTTAAACCCGGATGTTCCACCACTAGAAGAATATCTTGGCGAAGCCACCAAAATTATTGACATGATCGTGGGTCAGTCTGACCAGGGTCTGGAAGTATTACGCGGCTCATCAACCTATACCTATGAAGGTAACTGGAAGCTGACTGCTGAAAACGGTGCCGATGGTTACCACGTGTCTGCAGTACACTGGAACTATGCTGCAACCACTCAACAACGTAAAGAAAAGCAAGGTGGCGACAACATTCGTGCCATGAGCGCGGGTGCTTGGGGTAAACAAGGCGGCGGTTCATACGGATTCGAAAATGGTCACATGCTGCTTTGGACACAATGGGCCAACCCGGAAGACCGTCCAAACTTTGCCAAAAAAGATGAATATACCGAGAAATTCGGTGCGCCAATGGCGAAATGGATGATCGAGCGTTCTCGTAACCTGTGTATCTATCCAAACGTCTACTTCATGGACCAGTTCGGTTCACAGATTCGTGTACTTCGTCCATTGTCTCCAACCAAAACTGAAGTGACCATTTACTGTATCGCTCCTGTCGGTGAAGACGCTGATGCACGTGCACGTCGTATCCGTCAGTATGAAGACTTCTTCAACGCTTCAGGTATGGCAACTCCAGATGACTTGGAAGAGTTCCGTGCATGTCAAGCGGGTTATGCCGGTATTGCCCTGGAATGGAACGACATGAGTCGTGGTGCCAAACACTGGATCCAAGGTCCGGATGATGCGGCTAACGAAATTGGTTTAAAACCAAAACTTTCAGGCATTAAAACTGAAGATGAAGGTTTATACCTTGCTCAACACGAATTCTGGCTCAAACTTATGAAAAAAGCGATTGCTGACGAGAAAGAGCTTGCTGCAACTGAAGGAGAAAACGCATGAGCGCGATTACTTTAGAAAATATTGCTCAATTCCTCTACCGTGAAGCACGTTTTTTAGACGATGAGCAATGGGACGACTGGTTACAGTGCTATGCGCCAAATGCAGAATTCTGGATGCCAGCCTGGGATGACGATGACAAACTGACTGAAGATCCACAGTCTGAAATTTCACTGATCTACTACCCGGACCGTCAAGGCCTTGAAGACCGTGTGTTCCGTATTAAAACTGAACGCTCTTCTGCCACCATGCCGGATACCCGTACCAGCCACAACATCAGCAATATTGAAGTGGTTGAGCAAAACGGTGATTTAGTCACAGTGCGTTTTAACTGGAACACTTTAAGTTTCCGTTACAAAACCAACTACAGCTACTTCGGCATGTCACGTTATGTGATCGATTTCTCTGGCGAAGAACCAAAAATCGTGAACAAGTATGTGGTTCTGAAGAACGACTACATCAACCAAGTAATTGATATTTACCATCTGTAAGCCCTGCTGTTTTAGCTTACTGATGTGGCCTTCAGCCAAACGGAAACTTGGCTGAAGGTTGAAAATGTTTCAAAGATTTTTATAGGATTCCAGCCATGTCAAACCACAATGTTGCACTTCAATTTGAAGACGGTGTTACTCGTTTCATTACAGTTGCACAAGGTGAAACTCTATCCGATGCAGCTTACCGTCAAAAGATCAATATCCCTCTGGATTGCCGTGACGGTGCATGTGGTACCTGTCGAGCGTTTTGTGAATCAGGTACGTATGACATGCCTGAAGAAACCTATATTGAAGATGCATTAACACCTGAAGAAGCAGAAGAAGGTTATATCCTTGCCTGCCAATGCCGCCCGACTTCAGATGCGGTGTTCCAGATTCAGGCATCTTCAGATGTATGTAAAACTGAAATTCACGCGTTCGAAGGTACTTTATCTCGCGTTGAGAACCTGTCTGACTCAACCATTACCTTTGATATCCAGCTTGACGAAGGTCAGCCTGATATCCACTTCCTGGCCGGTCAATATGTCAATGTCGGTATTCCAGGAACAGCTGAAACCCGTTCTTATTCATTCAGCTCTAAACCGGGCAACCGTTTAACCGGTTTCGTAGTACGTAACGTACCAAACGGCAAAATGAGTGAATTCTTAAGCAAAAATGCCAAAGCTGGCGACAAAATGACCTTTACCGGTCCATTTGGTAGCTTCTACTTACGTAACGTGGTGCGCCCGGTACTGATGCTTGCGGGTGGTACAGGTATTGCTCCGTTCATGTCAATGCTGCAAGTACTGGAAGAAAAAGGTTCAGATCAGCCAGTGCGTCTGGTATTTGGTGTAACCAATGACTTTGACCTGGTTGCGCTGGAAAAACTGAACGAACTGCAAGCCAAATTCCCATGGTTCGAATACCGCACTGTTGTAGCGAATCCGGAATCTGCACATGAGCGTAAAGGCTATGTGACTGGTCATATTGACAACGAATGGCTCAATGGCGGCGATGTTGATGTGTACCTGTGTGGTCCAGTGCCAATGGTTGAAGCGGTACGCGGCTGGTTAGATGGTGAAGGTGTAAAACCGGCCAACTTCCTGTTCGAAAAATTCTCTGCTAACTAAAATCGAGTAATCCCGCAATGTCTGATCGTCAAAGATTTTTAAATAAAGTGGTGATTGTGACTGGTGCTGCCCAAGGCATCGGTCGCGGGGTTGCCCTGCAAGTGGCAGCCGAAGGCGCCCAGGTGGTCATGGCCGACCGTTCTGAATATGTCGCAGAAGTGCTGGCAGAGATTCAGGCCGCCGGTGGTGATGCGGTCACCATTAATGCTGACCTGGAAACCTATGCTGGCGCGCAGTCAGTGGTTGCCAAAGCCATCGACACTTACGGCCGCGTTGATATCTTAATCAACAACGTCGGCGGTGCCATCTGGATGAAACCTTTCCAGGAATTTTCTGAAGAAGAAATTATCAAGGAAGTGAACCGTTCACTGTTCCCAACCATGTGGTGCTGCCGCGCAGTATTGCCGGAAATGCTGAAAAATCAGAAAGGCACCATTGTAAACGTTTCATCTATTGCCACCTGTGGTATTAACCGTATTCCTTACTCTGCCTCTAAAGGCGGCGTCAATGCCCTGACCAAATCGCTGGCTTTTGCACATGCGAAAGATGGTATTCGTGTTAATGCCGTGGCAACTGGTGGAACTGAAGCACCACCACGTAAAGTGCCACGTAACACTGCCCCATTGTCTGAACAAGAACAGGCATGGATGCAGGAAGTGGTTGATCAGACCATTGATCGTACCTTCCTTGGCCGTTACGGCACCATTCAAGAACAAGTCAATGCCATTTTATTCCTGGCATCTGACGATGCGTCATATGTGACAGGCACAGTTGTTCCTGTCGGCGGTGGTGATCAGGGTTAACCTGATCATCTTTTTTTGTACAGGATCATTGCCAGACTTGCACGGAGGCAAACAATGAGTCACCTGTTAGATACCTTAAGAAAAGACTGGTCCTTATCAGCCACAGTTGCAGGATTTTTAGCTGTACTGATTTCCTATGCCGGTCCTTTAATCATCTTCTTCCAGGCAGCCCAACAGGCTCAAGTGTCCAATGCCATGATGATTTCATGGATTTGGGGCATTTCTATTGGCGCAGCCGTTGCCGGTATCTTCCTTTCAATTAAATTCAAAGTTCCGGTGGTCACCGCCTGGTCGGCACCCGGAACGGCCTTGCTGGTCACCCTCTTTCCTGATATTTCCCTGAACGAAGCCGTTGCAGCCTACATCACCTCAGCCGTGGTGATTTTCATTATTGGGATTACCGGTTATTTCGACAAATTGCTGGCCTTAATTCCGCAAGCAGTTGCAGCAGGCATGATGGCCGGCATTTTGTGCCAGTTTGGCTTTGGTCTGTTTACCGCCAGTAACAACATGCCGTTTATTGTATTTGGCATGTTGCTGGTGTTCTTACTGGCCAAACGTTTTAGTCCGCGCTATGCCATGCTGTATGTACTATTGACCGGAATTGGCCTGAGCCTGTTGCTCGGCACCATGAATCCGGTCGAAATGAGTTTTAGCCTGGCAGTGCCGCAGTTTATTGCGCCGGAATGGACCTGGAACTCGACCCTTAACCTGGCCTTACCGCTGATTTTAGTCAGCCTGTCTGGTCAGTTTCTACCGGGGATGGCCATTTTAAAGCTCAGTGGCTACGACACGCCGGCTAAACCCATTATTACCACCACCAGTATCGCTTCGCTGGCGGTGGCGTGTGTTGGCGGGATCACTATTGTCCTGGCCTCAATTACCGCCGCGCTGTGCATGGGCAAAGACGCGCATGAACTGAAAGAAAAGCGCTATATCGCCGGGATTGCCAACGGCCTGTTCTACATTTTAGGCGGTTTATTTGCCGGCAGCATTGTGATGCTGTTTAGCCTGCTTCCGAAAGAATTGGTGGCAGCATTGGCCGGTCTGGCACTTCTAGGAGCCATTGGCATCAATTTAAATGCCGCCATGCATCAGGAAAACCAGCGTGACGCAGCACTTATTACCTTCCTGGCAACTGCATCGGGTATGCAGTTTTTAGGTCTCAGCTCAGTTTTTTGGGGAATTTGTCTGGGTATTCTGGCTCATGTCATTTTAAGCAGAACCGGTTTATCAGCACTGACCTCACCTTCAAGCCCAAGCAAAAGCACGGGTCAATGAAGTTTGTTTGACTAGGAAACAACTATGATTGATAAAAGCTCAGCATCTTTAAAAGATGTGCTCTCTCAAATTAAAGATGGTTCAACCATCATGATTGGTGGTTTCGGTACAGCAGGTCAGCCTGCTGAACTGATTGATGGCCTGATTGAACTGGGCATCAAGGATTTGGTCATCGTCAATAACAATGCCGGTAATGGCGACTACGGTTTGGCCAAATTACTTAAAGCAGGCGCTGTACGTAAAATCATCTGCTCGTTCCCTCGTCAGTCTGACTCTTATATTTTTGATGAACTGTATCGTGCTGGCAAAATCGAGCTGGAACTGGTGCCGCAAGGTAACCTGGCTTGCCGTATTCAGGCTGCAGGTATGGGTTTAGGCCCAATCTACACCCCAACTGGTTTTGGTACTTTACTGGCTGAAGGTAAACCGACTTTAAATTACGAAGGCAAAGACTTCGTTCTGGAAAACCCGATTAAAGCCGATTTCGCTTTAATTAAAGCCTACAAAGGCGACCGTTGGGGCAACCTGGTGTACCGTAAATCTGCACGTAACTTTGGCCCGATTATGGCCATGGCGGCAGATGTTACCATTGCACAGGTCGCAGAAGTGGTTGAACTGGGTGAGCTTGATCCTGAGCACATCATCACTCCGGGTATTTTTGTACAGCATGTGGTGTCAGTTGCTGCCAAACAGCCTGAACAATCAGCATAAATACGTGAAGGAGAACACGATGAGCTATACCAAATTAACACGTGACCAGATTGCTGAACGCGTTGCCCAAGACATTCCAGATGGTGCCTATGTCAACCTCGGGATTGGCCTGCCAACCAAAATTTCAAACTACCTGCCTGCAGATAAAGATGTATTCCTGCATTCTGAAAACGGTTTATTGGCCTTTGGTCCAAAACCTGCGCCAGGTGAAGAAGATCCGGAACTGATCAATGCCGGTAAAGAATATGTAACTATGCTGACCGGTGGCTGTTTCTTCCATCATGGGGATTCTTTCGCGATGATGCGTGGCGGTCACTTGGACATCGCTGTATTGGGTGCCTTCCAGATTGCAGAAAATGGTGACCTGGCCAACTGGCATACTGGTGCCCCAGATGCAATTCCTGCGGTGGGTGGTGCAATGGACCTTGCAGTTGGTGCCAAGAAAGTCTTTATCACCACGGATCACGTCACCAAAAAAGGCGAGCCAAAAATTGTAGCGGAGCTGAGCTATCCAGCAACTGGCCTGAAATGTGTAGATCGTATTTATACCGACCTGTGCGTGATTGATGTGACTGCTGAAGGCCTGAAAGTGATTGAGAAAGTTGACGGTCTGTCATTTGAAGAGCTGCAATCCCTGACCGGTGCGAAGCTGATTGATGCGACACAGGGTTAAGTAATCCCTCCCAACCTCCCTGAGCGAGTTTTAAAGCACGGCTTTAAAAACTCAGCGCAAGCAAGGGAGGAAAAGTCCCCCTTTTTTAAAGGGGGATTTAGGGGGATTAAAAAAGAATTTAGGAAACAGAAAAAATGAAAAACGCATATATCATTGATGCTATTCGCACCCCATTCGGTCGCTACGCAGGTGGACTTGCTCCTGTACGTACAGATGACCTGGGTGCCATTCCCATTCAGGCGCTGATGGAGCGTAACCCAAGTGTTAACTGGGAAAAAGTAGATGACGTGATCTACGGCTGTGCCAACCAGGCCGGCGAAGACAACCGTAACGTGGGTCGTATGTCTGCGCTATTAGCTGGCGTACCGCATCAGGTGCCTGCAACAACTTTAAACCGTTTATGTGGTTCATCACTGGATGCGGTTGCCATGGCGGCGCGTACCATTAAAGCCGGTGAAGCACATCTGATTGTGGCGGGTGGTGTAGAAAGCATGTCACGTGCACCATTTGTGATGGGTAAATCTGAATCTGCCTATGGCCGTAGCCAGAAAATTGAAGACACCACCATGGGCTGGCGCTTCATTAACCCGAAACTGAAAGAAATGTATGGTGTTGAAACCATGCCTCAAACTGCTGAAAACGTGGCAGAACAGTTCAACATTAACCGTGAAGATCAGGACAAGTTTGCGTTTGAAAGCCAGCAACGTACTGCTGCTGCCCAAGCCAAAGGTTTCTTTAAAAATGAAATCGTACCTGTGGTCATTCCACAGCGTAAAGGCGAACCAGTTGTGGTCGATACCGATGAGCATCCACGTGCATCAACCACGTTAGAAGGTCTGGCGAAACTCAAACCTGTGGTCAAAGCCGATGGTACTGTGACTGCCGGTAATGCCTCAGGTATTAACGATGGTGCAGCAGCATTATTAATTGCCTCTGATGAAGCGGTAGCGGAATACGGTTTAAAACCACGTGCCAAAATTATTGGTGCAACAGTAGTCGGTGTAGAACCACGCATTATGGGCTTTGGTCCAGCGCCAGCCATAAAAAAACTGTTGGCCCAAACCGGTCTGACGTTAGAGCAGATGGATGTGATTGAGCTAAACGAAGCTTTTGCTGCTCAAGCACTGGCGTGTACCCGTGACCTTGGTCTGGAAGATGGTGCCGCGAAAGTGAACCCGAATGGTGGCGCCATTTCACTGGGTCATCCACTCGGTGCATCAGGTGCGCGTCTGGTCACCACGGCCCTGAACCAGCTGGAAGCCACTGGCGGCAAATATGGCCTGTGCTCAATGTGTATTGGTGTCGGTCAAGGCATCGCTTTGATTATTGAACGCGTTTAAAGATACGATAACAAATTAAATTTCCCCTCCCTTTTTTAAAGGGAGGTCGGGAGGGATTCAATGCCAACATTTACATCTCAAGATGCTGAAATTAATTACCAAACCTTTGGTGATGCGACAAAACCTGCGCTGGTATTTTCTAACTCGCTAGGTACCAACTTTAAAATGTGGCAACCGCAAATTGACCACTTCCAGCAGGACTTTTTTGTCATTTGCTATGACACCCGTGGTCACGGCGCATCTTCTGCTCCACAAGGTCCATATACGCTTGACCAGCTCGGCCAAGACGTGGTGAATCTGCTCGATCATTTAAATATTGAAAAAGCAGCCTTCTGTGGGATTTCGATGGGTGGTTTGACCGGTCAGTGGCTGGCAATTAACAAGCCTGAACGTTTTAGCCATGTTGTGGTCTGTAATACGGCCGCTAAAATTGGTCAGGAACAGGCCTGGAATGAGCGTGCCGCACTGGTCCGTGAACAAGGTTTGGCCCCTATTGCATCAACGGCGGCGGGTCGTTGGTTTACCGAACCCTTTATCCAAAGTAACGCAGCAACTGTAGCGACTCTTTCAAACGACCTGGGAGCTGGCAGCCCTGAGGGTTATGCAAGCTGCTGCGAAGCTTTGGCTAAAGCGGATGTACGTGAACAGTTAAAAGACATTCAGGTACCGGTATTAATCGTTGCTGGTCAGCAAGACCCGGTAACAACTGTAGCCGATGGTGAATTTATGCAACAACGCATTGCCAACGCTGAACTGTTTGAAATTAATGCTTCGCATATTTCCAATATTGAACAGCCAGAAGCCTTTAATCAGGCGGTGCAGGCGTTTATTCAACGCTAAACCCAGCTCGGTTGAAAGCATTTAAAAAAAGATAATCTCCGGATTATCTTTTTTTTGTTTTTAGGCAATTTTTAAAAAGATTGATGATTCTACTGAGATGCCATGCCCATTTGCCTTAACTTTAGGCCCAGATCACCAGCATCGCGGCAATCACCACCAGTACCAAGCCCAGATGATCGTTTCGGGCCAGTTTTTCCTTAAAGAAAAAGGCGGAAATCAGCAAGCTAAATAGAATTTCAATCTGTCCCAAAGTTTTGACCAAGGCCACAGTTTGCATACTCATGGCACTAAACCAGCCAAGGGAGGCCAGAAAACTGCAGATACTCACCTTAAAGGTCAGTCCCAGCCGCTGCCACATGGCCTGTAAGGTATGCCGGCTAAACAGCCGCAAATACAACAACATGCTGATACATTGCAGCCCGATCACAAAACATAATACCCAGCCGGCACGATGTAAAAAGGGTAAATTCTCTAGTTCCAAGCTGGCTTCACGCACCAGCAGTGAGGTAATGGCAAAACTGAGACCACTGCCCACCCCAATCGCCAACGTGCTGACAGAAAGCTTGGTATTGGCCGGCCCTTTACTGAGTAAAAAGACCGCCACGCCGCCTAATACAACGCCAACCCAGCCCAGCAGACTTAAATATTCGCCCAGTAGTGCCACGCCAATTAAAGCCGCCAGAATTGCCTCGCTTTTGGCCAGTCCGACACCAATGGCATAGTTTTTCTGCTTGAACAGTTGCACCATGAGAATGGTGGCCAGAATCTGGCAAAAAGCCGCCACAGCAATATACAGCCAGAATTTCCCGCTAAAGCTAACCGGCGTTGCGGCAGGCTGCTGCAGATATAAAAAACTCAAATAACCGACCGCAAACGGCAAGGCAAAAATAAAGCGTGCAAGCGTGACGCCATAAACGTCGACCGTCATGCTGAGCTGTTTTTGAAAGGCATTGCGCCAGGCCTGCATAAATGCAGCCATCAGGGTAAAAAGAATCCAGGTACTGGCCATGCGAGTATGAAAAATATGATCGGGAATAAGGTTTAATCTACTCCTTTCATGGCGCATATTCGACCATTTTTCATCCATTTACCGTGGCTTTGCTGAATAAATCTCCAATTCTGTCTATTTGCAGCTTTTATGTTCCCTTTAATCCGGAATGCGATGACTGTAAGGCACATGCTTGTGGTTTGCATCCACCTGGTTTTTCGACTCAAAATGAGGCTAAGCGACTGATCGCATCAGGCAACTTTGTAAATCTGCTACAATTTTATAGCGGGTTTCAAATACCCTCCTGACTCAATCTATGTTTAGATAAATGGACGTATCCTGCAGGCTGAGGACCAAGAATGAAGTATTTTGAATGTGCGGTATGCCATCAGCAGATTTTTTTTGGTGCCTCATTTTGTGAATATTGCAAGGCGCCCATTGGCTTTGTTGCCTCCGAAAAAGATATGGGCACCTTTCGTAAGGATAGCGAAAATGAATGGGTCAGCCTGAATGAAAGCTATCGTAATCAGAAATTTAAGCCCTGTTTTAATTATAGTCACTATCAGGTCTGCAACTGGATGATTCCCGTCGATGATGAAAATATCTATTGCGAATCCTGCCAGCTTACCCACACCATCCCCAATTTAGATGAACCGGAAAATATCCAGTACTGGCGTTATCTGGAACAGGCTAAACGGCGGTTTTTATATCTGGCGCAACGCATGAATATTATGCCGCGGCCAAAACGTTCTGAAGATGACCGCTATGGCCTGCGCTATGAATTTTTAATGCCCATGGAAGGCCAACCGGTGCTGACCGGCCACGCCAATGGTCTGATTACCCTCAATGCCATTGAAGCCGATGTGGTGTACCGGGAAACCACGCGCGTAACCATGGGAGAAAACTACCGCACCCTGCTTGGCCATTTTCGCCATGAAAGCGGCCATTATTATTTTGATGTGATGCAAAACCGCCATCCGGAACTGGTCGATGAATTCCGCTACTATTTTGGCGATGAGCGTCAGGATTATGGTATGGCGCTCAAACGCCATTATGAGCAAGGCCCGCCCTCCGACTGGCAAGACAGCTATATCAGCACCTATGCCACCACCCATCCCTGGGAAGACTGGGCCGAAACCTGGGCGCATTATCTGCACATGATGGATACTTTGGAAACCGCCTATTTTGCCGGAATCCGGGTGCAAGGTAACGGCCGTACCCTGGCCAATCTGTACTTTACCGAATGCCCGATTGGCGGCAAGGATATTGAACACATTTTAGAAAACTGGATTGCCCTGACCTTTAATCTGAATGCGCTGAATCGCAGTATCGGGCTGGATGATGCCTATCCGTTTAAACTGACCGAGCCGGTAAAAGACAAGCTGCGTTTTATTCACCGGCATGTGCTGGATAAAGCCTTTAAATCCAATCAGGCCAGTCATCCTGCCTAAACTCGCCTTCAATTCAATGAGATTTGCTACACGATATAGCGTTTACTTAGACCCCATTCGGCCAGAATCCGGCGGTATAAGGCCGAGGAGCGATCTGCCTCAAAATGGGCTTCCATGCTTAAATCCAGCGGCAGCTCTTCCGGTTTCTGGCTTTCCACCATGTCCTGATCTTCGGCAAAAATCTGCGCATTAAAATCGTAAACCGCTTGCAGGTCACCGGTGGTATCAAAATTCCGGGTTAAAGGCACAAATAGCCGGGTCTGATTGGCCGATACCGGACAGCAGGCATTTAAGATTTTCAAGATGCCATCATTCGGAAAATAAATGGTCAAGGTCGCTGCAAAGGGTGGATAAACCTCAAATTCACGCGTCCATAAAAAGCCTTCGGGTGCTAAATGCTGCATGCCATGCGGATAATTACTGACATTGGAAATATAGATACTTTTCAGCCCATAGTCAGTGCGTTCGGTATGATATTTCGGCACCACCGGATTGTCCCGATCGGCAAAGGCCTGATGATGTACCCAGGCAAAATGTGCAACATCAATAAAGCCTTCTAACTGACGGCCGCTGGAACCGGCAATATCCACACTGGGCGGTAAAATGGATTGATGCTCCGCATCTTCCCAGGTATCCAGCACCGGAAAATTGGCTGCCTGTTCATCGCGCCCGAACAGGCTGGTCCAGACCAGACCATATTTCAGCACCACCGGAAACGTGGTCAGGCTAAAACGCTCCGAAATCTGGGTTAGGTCGGGCTGGGCCGGAATTTTGGTGCATTTGCCGGCCCGGTTATAGTGCAACCCATGGTAAGGACAGACAATTTCATCGCCCTCCACCCAGCCTTTGCTTAAAGGCACACCGCGATGCGGGCAAATATCCCGTACCAGCTGGATGTCACCGCTTTCTGTCCGGTACAGCGCCATTTTCACATCCAATAAAGTCACCTGTTGCGGCTGGCTGCTGACATCCTGAATTCGTGCCACCGGATACCAATGCTGCGCCAGAATATGCCAGTCACTGGCATCAAAGCGGCTGTCATGGGGTTGGGCAAACAGGTTGATTACAGGAATCGCATTCATAGGCTGGCTCACTTTTAAGCTATACAGGGTCAAGAACAAACGGAAATCCGCGGTTTTCTCATGTCGTTTATTGTTAACTTCCTGTTTTAAATTAAGAGCTTCTGCTTTTTCTGTCTATTAGAATGTTTTTGATGATCTGTTCTAAAAATTCGAACACTTTAGTCAAAATTGGCCTGAACTGGCGCAGATCTTGCTCTTTTAAAATCTATCAATATCACGCTGGCCAGATTTTAAATAGTGAATACCCCATTTTCGCGTTTTTCAGAATATTTTATTGCGGTGGCGCAAACCGGCAGCTTGCGTAAGGCAGCCGAACAGCTGTTTATTTCGGTATCTGCCGTGCATCGACAAATTGTACTGGCCGAGCAGGAACTTGGGATTGCACTATTTGAACGTCTGAATCATGGGCTACGGCTGACTTTGGCCGGAGAGTTGCTGTATGCCGATCTATTAAAATGGCACAAAGAATTTCAGCAGACCCGCATCCGTTTTGATGAAATTCAGGGCCTGCATCGTGGCAGCATTGAATTTGGCTTAATTTCAGCGCTCAGCGAAAGTTTTGTGCTGCATTCCATGCAACACATGAGCCAGCATTATCCCTGGATTGATTTTCACGTGCATGTGCTGGACAGTGAAAAAGTCGCGCAGATGATTCAGGCCGCGGAGCTGGATTTTGGTCTGCTGCTGAATCCGCAAGCGCATCCGCATTTAGAAGTGGTGGCTTTTGTGGAAATTCCGCTGGGTTTTGTGATTCCAGTTGAGCATCCTCTGGCAGAACAAACACCGCTGTATTTTTCCGATACCTTGCCTTATGCCCATTTAATGCCAGCACCACCGCTGATTATTCATGAATATGTCAGCGCGCTGTATAAGCACCATCAGTTTAGTCCGCGTAGCCGCATCGAATGTAATGACATTCGCATGTTAATGTCATTGTTAAAGCAGAATTTGGGACTGGGGCTAATGAGTTATTTAGATGCTCTGCCGCTCCTGGAACATCAAACAGCCATCTTTAAACCGGTTCAGGACAAAGGTTTATATCCGCTGACGCTGGCCCTGTGTGTGGCACCGAAACGGCAGCTTTCCCGGATTGCGCAAATCATGATGAAACAGTTAACCGAGCAGATGGAGCAGCTACAACAGCAGATTGCCCAGCTTTAAAAAACGGGCTGAATCAAAGGTACTACATTGTCCCGTTGCAAACGGCTGATACCCTGCACTTTTTGCACCTGATACACCGTGGCCTGAAGTTCCCTCAATTCTTCCGGATGATGGGTCACATAAATCATGCCCAGCTGCAATTCGCGCTGAATGCGTTTTAAAAATGGCAGTATCTGCTGTTTTAACTGCTGATCCAGTCCGCTTAAAGGTTCATCCAGCAGCAATAACTGCGGTGCAGACAATAAAGCCCGGCCAATCGAAACGCGCTGTGCTTCCCCGCCGGATAATTGATGCGCTTTGCGTCGAATCAGCCTGGACAGTTCTAACAGCTCGACAATCTGCTCAAATTCAAATTTACGCTGTGTCAACGGCTGTAAACCTTCTGCATATCTTAAATTCTGCTCAACATTCAAATGCGGAAATAACAGGGCCTTTTGGAAAATCAGGGCAATTTTACGTTGATGCACGGGCACAAATATCTGCTGCTGGGTATCGAGCAATAAACGGTGATTCAGCACAATCCGGCCCTGTTGCGGCCGTAACAGCCCGGCCAGCAAATGCAAAAAGCTGGTTTTCCCGGAACCGGAGGGCCCCAGAATTCCGACAATCTGCTCTGCACAGGTCAGCTGCAGCTGTAATTTGAACTGCGCATTTTGATAATCGATCTGACAATCCAGCATCAGCTTTGCCCCAATTTACGTTGATATCTGTGCAAAATAAAATAATTGGCCAGCAAGGCGGCAAAAGCCAAGCCGGTAGATAACAGCACCAGACGCATGGCAGCGGCTTCACCATCGGGCTGTTGAATGAGCGTATAAATAGCGATGGGAATGGTGCGGGTTTCATCCGGAATATTGCCAACAAAGGTAATGGTGGCACCAAATTCACCCAGACTGCGGCTAAAGCCCAGAATACTGCCCATAAGAATCCCGGGCAGCACCAGCGGTAAGCTAATACTGAAAAAGACTTTCAGCGGCGCAGCCCCAAGTGAGGCCGCCACCTGTTCCAGCTGTGGATTCAACATTTGAAAAGACAAACGAATCGGTTGAACCAGCAAGGGAAATGCAACCAGCATGGCGGCCACTACTGCACCTTTCCAGTTAAATGCCAGCTCAATACCCCAGGGGGCCAAAACCTGCCCAATCCAACCTTGCGGACTAAACAGCACCAGTAATGCATAGCCCAACACTACCGGCGGCAAAACCATCGGCAGTTGTAACATGGCTTCGATCAAAAACTTGCTGCGAAATTCATAGCGTGCCAGCATCCAGCCCAGACAAATTGCAAATGGCAGGCAAAACAAGGTCGCAACACTGGCCACTTTGGCAGACAGATACAAGGCACTTAGTTCTTCGGGACTCAGCATCAAAGCAGCAACCTAGGGGCGAAAACCATGTTGAACAAAAATCTTGTGAGCCGCGGCGCTACCCAAATAGCGCCCGAACTTGATCGCCTGACGATTCTTTTCGCCCTGTTTGGTTAAAGCCACGGTATAGAGAATGTCCGGATGGGTTTGCACCGGAAACGTGCCCAGCACTTTTACTTTATCGCTGCTGACCGCATCACTGCGATAAACAATGCCGACCTGACAGGCACCGCGCTCGACAAAGGCCAAAGCAGCCCGGGCATCCGACGCGCCAATAATGCGTTTTTCCAGCCGTTTATACCAGCCCAGCTTGGTCAGACTATGTTTGGCATATTTTCCAACCGCCACCGAATCGACCTGTCCGGTACATAGCCGCCCTGTAAATGCCTGAGGAAAATTAAAGGTAGGATGCGCCCGAAACGGAATCCGGGCATCTTTTAGGGCAATTGCCACCAGCTGATTATAAATAATTGGTTTGACCTGACTGGCTTTGACCTTGTTGCGTTTCACCAGATAGGTCATCCAGTCCTGATCGGCCGGGAAATAAAGATCGACTTTTGCACCGCGGACAATATGTTTGGCCAAGGTTGATGAAGTGCCAAAAACCGGTACAATCTTGGCTTCTGGATGTTGCAACTGATAATGCCGAATCACATCCGTCAATGCCGGGCCCAGACTTGCAGCTGCATACACCTGAACGGAATTGGCTCGACTGAATGTGCTTAAGCACAAGGCGACACAGATTAAACCAAGTTGGATGGTCTTCAAAACGCACTCCCTCAATGCTGTATGAATATTCCCTTTAAGCATTGGCCTTTTTGAATCGGCTGATGGGCCGGCACACGCACCAGACAGTTGGCATACATCAGATTACTGAGCATATGCGACTGCTGCTTGGCTAAACTGTGCAGTTTCAACACCCCATCTTCAAAACAGGCGGCCATTCTTAAAATCCTTTCTCTCGCATCGGGCTTTAAGTCATGTTGTATTTGCCCTGTCCACCACGCGGGCGGCTGACTTTGCCCTTGTAATACTTCTAATAAAGTTTGCGTATAGATCGACATTCCAACATATACCGCCGCAGGATTGCCCGGCAATGCCAATAAGTGACAAAATTTGTTAGCCGATTTTCGGTATTTGGCAAAAAAAACCGGTTTCCCCGGCTTCTGTTTCACTTTCCAGAACACCTGCTCAAAGCCTGCATTTAAAGCCACCGGACGGATAAAATCATAATCACCAACCGAAATTCCGCCAGTGCTGATGATGACATCGTACTCCTCCTGAAGTTGCTGAAAGTATCGGATTAAGGCAATTTCATTATCTTCCAGATGCACAATATGCACAGGTTGATGCCGTGCCTGACACCAGGATGCAATTAAAGGCGCATTGGCATCAAAAATTTTTCCTGCTTGCAGATCTGCAGCCGACTGCGCGACTTCATCGCCGGTAATCAGCACGGCAACTTTAGGCTGCTGATAGACCTGTACCTGATCAATACCGGCCATGCTTAAGGCGGCAATTGCGCCGATATTTAAATATTGTCCGGCTGATGCCAGTAACTGACCTTGGCTAATTTCTTCGCCCACATCCCGGATATCGGCATGCAGTTTGAGCGCAGTCTCTAGCTGAACCAGATGGCTCGACATCCGCTGCACAATTTCCTGACGTGCCACCGTGGTGGTACCGGCAGGAATGGGCGCGCCGGTAAAAATACGCATCGCCTGTCCACGCTGCAGCGTCACATCGGCTGATTGACCTGCCCGGATTTCACCGACCAGCTGGAACTGCGCGCCTGGCGCTATCTCTCCATCGCTACACAGGGCATAACCATCGACTGCACTTTGGGAAAATAAAGGCAGATCAATCCCCGCATAAATATCTTCAGCTAAATAGCGATGCAAGCCCTGTTGTAGCTGCAGGGTTTCCACCTCCAGACAGGGCGTTGCCGCAATTATCTTGTCCAACGCCTGATCCAGACTGATCAGCCCGCTTTCTGCACCACAGCCTGACATTATTGATAGCCTCCTGCATGTGGAATATTTTTCTGCACATCAAAGACATGCACCAAGGCCGGTAATACCGCCAGCAAGGATTCCTTCGCGCCTTGACGGCTGCCCGGTAAAGTCATCACCAGACTATTTTCAATATAGCCAGCCACTCCACGGCTTAAAGCCGCATACGGCGTGCGTTTCTGGCCAAAACTGCGCGAGGCTTCCATCAGCCCCGGAATTTCCCGTTCTAATAGCGGAGCCAGGGTTTCTACAGTTAAATCTTTCGGGCCAAGACCGGTGCCGCCGACGGTTAAAATCAGCGGATACTGATTTTTCTGCTGTTCAATTAAAGCCAGCAGCTGTTCCGGGCTATCCGGAATCACCTGATACTGAAGCTGCTGGAAATTGGCCTCTGCCAATATTTCCAGAATATTCTGGCCGGCGGTATCCGGTTTTTTACCCGCGGCGACGGTATCGGACAGCACAATCACCGAGGCTGGCATCGGCTGCGCCAAGACCCGGCTAAAATGGGATTTACCGCCTTTTTTCTGCTGTAATTTGCATTGATCCAGACACAAATCTTCCGGTTCACAATGCGGTTTCAGCATGTCGTATAAGGTCAGTCCGGCCAGACTGGCTGCGGTTAAGGCTTCCATCTCGACACCGGTCGGACCAATAGTTTCTACCGTGGCAATAATCTCGACATGCTGTTCATGCAGTTCATAATCCACATCGGCCCGGTAAATGGGTAAAGGATGGCATAGCGGAATCAGCTCATCGGTACGTTTGGCCGCCAGAATACCGGCAATACGCGCGGTTTTCAGCGCATCGCCTTTTTCAGTATTGCCCTGACGCAGCAGCTCGATACAGTGCGGCGGCGCATATAAAATGGCACTGGCCACCGCAGTACGATAGGTTTCGGCTTTCATGCCTACATTTTTCATGACTTTATTCCGGAATTATTGATTTAAAAAATTAGGCTTAACATCAAATTTAAAGCGGCCATTGATAGGCGTTTTCGCCTGCATGGGGGTGATTGCAGCACTCGGTATGCGTATTCGCTTCCACTGGCGGATGATCTTTACGAATACAACAGCCTTCGACATACTGGCTGCTGCCATCGCAATAAAATTCTTCTTTCCAGACCGGGACTTCATGTTTGACCCGCTCTACCGCCACCTCGCAGGCCTGAAAGGCTTCACGGCGATGCGGCGCATACGCCATGGCAATAATTGCGGTTTCACCAATGGCTAAATCCCCAATCCGGTGGATGACCCGCACATAAGACACGCCATATTGCTGCTGAATTTCCTGCTCAATCTGCCGGATCATTTTTTCTGCCACCGGTGCATAGGCGGTATATTTCAGCGACTGCACTGCCTTACCTTCATGATGGTTGCGAACTGTGCCCACAAAAATGCCAATGCCACCACATTCGGGAAAGTGCTGAATCTCATCGAAGCTGGACTGGCTGAGTGGCATATCCTGAATCCGGGCAAACTGTTTTAGATGTTGCATCGTTTAACCTCCTGCCACCGGTGACAGCAACACCAGCGTGGTACTGTGCTGCAAGGTCTGCTGGCGCGGCACAATATCTTCACCAATCGCGCAGGCACACCGCTCGACCAGAGCTGCCGCCGCCGGATAACTGTGGTTTAACTGCAGCAACAAGTCCGCAATGGCCGTACCGGGCAGGCACTGCATCTGAATAGTTTCTGGCAGCGCCTGTTTTACAGCGCCAAAGGCTTCAATCTGAATCAGGATATCGTGCATACTTAACCTCCAATCATATACATGCTGATTTTCCGGGCGCTCCCGGCAGTGGTTGTGGCTTGAGAATGAATGGCATGAAAGCCGGCTTTTTTCTGCCAGATATAGCTTTGTAATTGCTGCAGTAACTGCTCACGTGCCACGGGCGCCGTATGAGTCTGCAGCTGTTCAATCAGCGCTTTTAACGGCACAGGCTGTTCGGCAAACAGACAGTTATACAATTCGCCCTGGGCACTTAAACGCAACCGGTCACACTGGCCGCAAAAGGCATGGCTGATGGTGGAAATAATCCCTACCGGGTGGCCATCGACCCGATATTCCCGTGCCGGATTCGCGCCTTGGCTGTGGATGGCTTCGACCGGAAAATGCAGGCTTAGGCGTTGCAAAATCTCCTGTTCCGTCACTACATGCGCGGCGCTCCAGCGTCCATCACCATCCAGCGGCATAAATTCAATAAAACGTAGCGCAATCTGCTCGGCTTTGCTCCACTGCAAAAGTGGCACCATCTGGTCGTCATTAATGCCTTTAATGAGCACGCTATTTAGTTTGACAGGCAAATGCGCCTGCTGGGCGGCCTGAATCCCGTCAAGTACCGGCTTTAACTGTTTTTGGGTTAGCGTAAAAAACTGCTGCGGATCTAAACTGTCGAGGCTGATATTTAAATCATCCAGACCGGCCTGTTTTAATTCCTGCGCATAGTGGCTTAAATAATGGCCATTTGTGGTCATGGAAATTCGCGCCAAGCCCAATTGGCGTAGCGGCTGTAAATCCCGGATAAAATGCACCACCCCCTGACGCATCAACGGTTCGCCGCCGGTAATCCGGATATGCTGAATCCCCTGCTCAACCATCAACTGGCAAAACTGCAGCAAGGCTTCAAAACTCAGCAACTGATGTTTCTTCATCCATTCAGGATGTTCAGGCATACAGTAGACGCATTTAAAATTGCAGCGATCGGTCACAGAAATCCGCAGTTTGCGTTTGCTCCGGCCAAACTGATCCTGAAAATATGCGGGTCTCACGGGAATCTGGGGATTGATCACGCCTGTTATCCTCTGGGTAATTGCTTCATGGCTGTGCAATAGGCAATAGGTTTGCACGGATCACATGCCGCGCTTTAGGCTTAAATTTGCAATTAATGTTCCAACTTTGGGCTTTTAATAAAGAGAGTGTTTAAATTCTGCCCAGCACATGCTAGAAGCGAAGAAATGAGATGATTTTTAAAGAAATTTCAGCTGACGATACTGTTGCAGTTCATCCAGCGAGTTAATACTGTGAAAAAATAGCGCACGATTTTTAAATTTTGCCACCTGAGCATGCATTTCTGCGAAACAGTGCTTTAAACTGCGCTGATGTTGTGCAAGATGCGCGCGAAGTGTGGGCAAACTGCTGCGTTTCATCAGACAAAATGGATACAGCGCCTGTCCGTTCATCATCACATAGGCCACGTCGGCCTGCGGCTGTCTGGCCAGACGCTGATGCAACCGTGGCAGCACATCGGGCGGAATATAGGTCACATCACAGGGAATAAACAGCACATAATCGGCCTGTACATGGCCCCAGGCGCTTTTCATGCCCATCAATGGGCCTAAAAAACCGCCTTCATCATCATGATAACAATGCAGATGCGGCAGCAATCTGGCGTAAATAGAACGATCACGATGGCTATTGATCCACAATTGCTGAATTTCCGTTTTAAAGCGCCGCTGGATTTTGAGCAGCTGGATGTCATCATCAAACTTTTGCAGCAGCTTGTTCACGCCATTCATGCGGCGGGCTTGGCCGCCCGCAAGAATGACCAGATCCGTGGCAGGATAATCCATCTGAATGGTGGTGGAGTTGCGATTCATGGCATTTCCTCCATCTGACAGGCTTTAATCAGCCCACGGATTTCCGGTAAACATGAGCCACAATTGCCGCCAGCTTTTAAACAGGCCGTGATCTGTTTTTCATGGCTTAACTGCTGCTCCCGAATGGTCTGGATAATGCGGTTTTTGCCAACTTTAAAGCAGCTACATACCAGCGGTCCTTCATTGTTCTGTACCGACATCGCCTGTCCGGCCAGCAAGGCTTTGCGATGCGTGGCACTTAAACGCTCACGTTTAAACAGGCTGGCAACCCAGTCCCGATCGGGCAATAAAGCGTTGGGCGCAATATACAGGCTGGCAATTAAAATCCCGTCCTGTAACACCACACTATGGCTGATGAATGCCGATGGATCTTCCAGCTGCAGCCATTCAAAGCGGCTATCTTCCAGCTGCAGCAGCTGTTTAATCTGTGCGGCGGTATGTTTAAATTTTTTCCGGTCGGCCAGTTCATAACGAACCGCTTTGGCGGTCTGAATCTTGCTCCACCACGCTACCTGCGCCAAAGTAATCTGAACTGCCGCTTCATGCCCATGGCGAATATACAGCACGCCCTGCCAGTCGGTATAAAATGGCTGGATGCTGACCGGGGTATGTTTAAATTCCGGTTCGCCAGAAATGACATCCACCACCGGATTGACCACTTTTCCAATTCGCGCATCGGAAGCGACCTGATCATTCCAGTGAATAGGCGCAAACAGCTGACCACGACGAATACCAGTCGAGACTTCAACCCGCAATACACAGCTGCCCCAGCGGGATTTCAGCTCCACCAGTTCCCCATCTTTCAGGCCATATTTCAGTGCATCATTGGGGTGAATTTCACAATAGGGCTCGGCTTTGTGAGTGCTTAAATTGGCCGATAAACCGGTACGGCTCATGGTGTGCCACTGGTCACGAATCCGGCCAGTATTCAGAATGAGAGGATAATCTTCACAAGCGCCATGTACCGGGTCGATGGCCTGAGTGGCAATAAAACGGGCTTTGCCATTTGGAAAACTAAACTGTCCCTGGGTAAACAGCTGTTCCACCGGTGGATTCTGCTGAGGCGTTAATACTGGCCATTGCAACGGCTGCAGCTGTTCATACTGTTGCAGGCTTAGCTGGCTCAGACCGCTTAAATTAAAGTAGCGAAATAGCGGATAGTCCTGACGCTGTGTCACCGGACCATTTTCACAGGCCGATAAAGCCGCATGTTCCAGAAAAATCTCATGCACATGCTGATAATCGAAACCGCGAAAGCCCATGGCCTTGGCCACCTGACTGATCGCCCACCAGTCAGCTTTGGCTTCACCCGGCGCATCTAAAAAGGCATGTTGCCTTGAAATACGGCGTTCCGAATTGGTGACAGTTCCATCTTTTTCGCCCCAGCCTAAAGCTGGAAGTAATACATCAGCATATTGAGTAGTATCCGTATCCTGACAGATATCAGAGACCACTACGAATTCACACTGCGCCAAGGCGCGTTTGACCTGATCGGCATTGGGTAAACTCACCACCGGATTGGTGGCCATAATCCACAGTGCCTTGATTTTCCCGGCTTCTACCGCCTCAAACAGATCGACCGCTTTTAACCCCGCTTGGGTGGCAATTTTTGGACTGTTCCAGAACTGTTGTACCAGCTGCTGATGGGCTGGCTGATCCAGATCCAGATGCGCGGCCAGCATATTGGCCAGTCCACCCACTTCACGCCCGCCCATGGCATTCGGTTGTCCGGTCATGGAAAACGGTGCTGCGCCCGGCTTGCCAATTTTGCCGGTCAACAGATGACAATTGATAATACTGTTGGCTTTATTGCCCCCTTGTGAAGACTGGTTCACCCCCATCGAAAACAGGGTCATGACTTTGTCAGTCTGGGCAAATTTTTCAAAAAATAGCTGTAATTTCTCGGCGGAAATCCCGGTACGCGCTGCCACATTTTCCAGCTGCTGCTCCGCGGCGCTGGCTTCTAACGCCTGCTGCAAGCCTTCGGTATAGGCAGCGGTAAAATTGTGGTCCTGATGACCGTTTTGCTGTAAGTACTGCAGCAAGCCGTTAAACAGCGCCACATCTTGCCCGAGCATAATCGGCAAATGTAAATCGGCCGCTTCACAGGTCGCGGTAAAGCGTGGGTCGACCACCACCACAAACAGATTGCGCTGTTCTTTGGCCTGCATCATGCGCTGATACAGAACCGGATGGCACCAGGCAGTATTGGAACCGACCAGCACCACCATCTCGGTCTGTTCAAAATCTGCATAGCTGGCAGGCACCAGATCTTCACCAAAGGCCCGTTTATGCGCCGCCACCGCAGAAGACATACACAGCCGCGAGTTGGTATCAATATTAGCCGTGCCCAAATAACCTTTGACGAATTTATTGACCACATAATAGTCTTCGGTCAGCAATTGCCCCGAAACATAAAAAGCAATACTTTCCGGGCCATATTGCTCAATACAATGCTGGAATTTTTGCGCAATTTCGGTGGTGGCAGTCTGCCAGTCTGTTGGCTGACGGTTGTCCTTACGGCCCAGCATTGGGGTTAATACCCGTGTCTCTAGCCCCAAGGTATCGGCCAGATTGCTGCCTTTAATACACAGTTTGCCAAAGTTGGCCGGATGCTGTACATCGCCTTCGACTTTCACCTGCACGCCCTGTGGTGAATGGCTGACATGGGCCTTAACCCCACAACCAACCCCACAATAAGGACAGGTGGTTTGCGTAGTCATCGTTTTTAATTCTGTGGAGCTATGCAGTTCCACCACTGGGATACTATTCATTGCTGCTGTGCTCCTTAATTATCTAAATTCACGTAATTCCGATTTTTATCTTGGCTTTATTTGAAATACGAAATTTGTGTAAGCATTCACTATCGTGAGGTGGCATGGATGCCACCGATTCCCATCATTACAGGACGTAATGTATGGGAATCTAAGATTTTTGTTACTTTTGATCTTTCAAAAGTAAGGGAGTGCCTACACGTAAACAGTTGTTTTAGCACTCCATTTGAGGCTATGACATCCTTCTTATGAAGTACTAATTACAGAGATCTAATTACCCTGCTTTCTTTAATGCAAAATCCCGACCAAATAGCAGTTTATTCCGAATCGAAGTGATTGGTGTCTGATCTACAATCAGCTCGGCATACCATGCACCATCCTCGGTATCACCAAACAGTACTGCACCAATGACTTTGTCTTTCTGGATGATGATGCGTTTATAAATCTGACGTTTTTCATCCTTCAGGACAATGTCTTCAAAATCATCTTCCGGTTCAAAATTACCGGCCGAGAACACATCACAACCACTGACTTTGAGCTGGGTCGGAACAGTAGGTGCCTTAAAGGTCAAGCTACCGTGTTCTGCCAGATGCGAGGCACAAATAAAGGCTTGGCCCCACAGCGGTTCCACCAGACCAAAAGTTTGACCACGATGTTCGATACACTCACCGACTGCATAAATACTCGGGTCATAACTTTGCATGGTGTCATTGACCAGCACCCCACGCTGACAGCGCAGGCCGGCACTTTGCGCCAGTGCAATATTCGGATGGATTCCTACCGCAAACACCACCAGATCGGCATCGAGCAGCGTGCCATCTTTTAGCCGGACTTGTGTGACATGGCCATTTTCACCAAGCAGCATTTCGGTATTGGCTTCGGTCAGTACATGAATACCTTTTTCTTCAATACTGTTTTTCAGCATCAGGCTGGCTTTGCTATCCAGCTGACGGTCCATAATCCGGTCCATCAGATGCAGCACGGTAACGTTCATGCCACGCTGTTTCAAACCATAGGCCGCTTCAAGTCCAAGTAAACCACCACCAATAACCACAGCATTTCGTTTCTGTTCGCAATATTCCAGCATCCGGTTCACATCATAGATATCGCGGAAGCTGAGCACACCGTCCAGCTCTGTGCCCGGAATTGGTGGAATAAAGGGCTGCGAGCCAGTGGCTAAAATCAGCCGGTCATAATTCACCACCTGCCCCGACTGGGTGAAGACTTGCTTGCGTGGACGATCAATTTTCACCGCAGCATCACCGGCAATCAGCTGAATACCTTTTTCGGCATACCAGGCATGCGGATGCAGCATGATATCGTCCACCGTTTTATCACCGGCCAAGACCGGGGACAGCATAATCCGGTTGTAGTTGCCCCACGGTTCTTCGCCAATCACGGTAATCTCGTAACGATCAGGTGCCATATCCAGCAAATCTTCCAGACAGCGCATGCCCGCCAGACCATTACCCACCAGCACCAGCTTCATTTTTTCCTGTTGCACGCCATTATTGGTGATATAGGTTTTTTGTGCGGTCGGACTGACAAAAACCCGGCCCTGTTCAATTTTGCTTGGAAACACCAGTAATTTCTGGTCTTTATCTTCCAGACAGCGGCCGGTGGCCAGACTGAAATGCTGTTTATAGATTGGTGATGCCACCACACGCTCACCTTGCAAATCACCCAGAATACCGCGCGACATCACATTGGCGCCGCTAAACGGGTCCTGATTACTCAGGGCATAAACACGCTGTTCCTGCCCCACACGGAAAATTGCAATCTGCTGGCCTTCCACCAAGGCTGCCACCCCGGTATGTGGTGTAATCTCCTCCAGATGACAGACCTCTACCCAATCCAATTCATTCATATCTTTTAAAATTGTCATCATCGTTATCCTGTGCTTTGGCATCTTCTGCTGCATATCCCATTTGGTTTTTCTGGCGGATTTGCTTTAGAAGATGCGTCTTGATCTTGAAGGTTATGCCTGCATCACCGGAATCCGGCTTTCATCACGCTCGGCTGCCGTTTTCGGGCGAATCTGCCCACGCTCGGTGGCAAACTGGATGTGCGGATCGTGCTGCTGCTCGGCTTTGGCATTGATAAAGGTCTTGAAGCGTTTGCGTACTTCCGGATCTTCAATCGCGGTGCGCCATTCATCCTGATAAGTACCCACCACATGCTGCATGCGGCGTTCTAGTTCTTCGGCCAGACCTAAGGAATCGTGCACAATCACATCTTTCAGATAATCCAGCCCGCCTTCGAGGTTGTCACGCCAGACTGAAGTACGTTGTAAACGGTCTGCGGTTTGAATGTAGAACATAAAGAAACGGTCGATGTATTTGATTAAGGTGCTGGTATCCAGATCGGAAGCCAGCAGTTCAGCATGACGCGGTTTCATGCCGCCGTTGCCGCAAACATACAGGTTCCAGCCTTTTTCAGTGGCAATCACCCCGACATCTTTACTTTGTGCTTCGGCACATTCACGGGTACAGCCCGATACCGCCATTTTCAGTTTGTGTGGAGAGCGCAGGCCCTTGTAGCGGTTTTCCAGGAAA
This sequence comes from Acinetobacter sp. YH12117, assembly GCF_013418865.1. Lineage (NCBI taxonomy): Bacteria > Pseudomonadati > Pseudomonadota > Gammaproteobacteria > Moraxellales > Moraxellaceae > Acinetobacter > Acinetobacter sp. YH12117. The sequence continues at coordinate 29,744 of NZ_VPBF01000001.1, read as the reverse complement.
ATCGCCAAACCAACTGAATCATCCACGCCATAACGGCACCAGGTGCTACCCACGCAAGATTTCACGGTACGCAGTGACTTGCCGTAGGCATGACCCGATTCAAAACCGGCATCAATCAGTTTTTGCCAGATTTCCGGTAACTGATGTACCTGCGCCCCAAACATATCCACGCGCTGACCACCGGTCAGTTTGGTGTACAGGCCGTATTCCTTGGCAATCTGGCCAATGGCAATCAGGCCATCTGGAGTCACTTCACCACCGGCCATTCGTGGGACCACCGAATAAGAACCATCTTTCTGGATATTGCCCAGATAGTAGTCATTGCTATCTTGCAGGCCGGCATGACTTGGTTTTAGCACAAAGTCATTCCAGCAGGAGGCCAGAATATTGGCCACAGTTGGTTTACAGATATCACAGCCCAGACCGTGACCATGTTGCTGGATTAAATCTTCAAAAGTCTTGATCTCGTTCACACGCACCAGGTGATACAGTTCCTGACGCGAATAGGCAAAGTGTTCACAAAGATGGTTATTGACCGTCACCCCTTGACGCTGCAATTCGGCTTTTAATACCTGAGTCACTAAAGGTGCACAGCCCCCACAAGCAGTTGCGGCCTGGGTACATTTCTTCAGTGCACCGAGTGAAGTTGAACCGGCTTCAATCGCCTGGCAGATATCGGCTTTAGACACGTTATTACAGGAACAGATGGTGGCGCTGTCTGGCAGCAAATCGACACCGCTGCCACCGGCTTTGGCACCTGACTCGGCAAAGCCCGGCATGATCAGGCTTTCTGGCTGTTCTGGAACTGCCAGACCATTCAGCATCATTTGCAGTAGATCGTTATATTCTTTGGCACAGCCAACCAGCACCGCACCCAGCAATCGGTTTTTTTCCGCATTAACCACAATTTTCTTGTAGATCAGCGCATCTTCATCGGCATAAAAATAGCTGAGTGAATTTGGAGTCATGGCATGTGCATCACCAATAGATGCCACATCCACACCCATCAGCTTTAATTTAGTGCTCATGTCGGCGCCAGCAAAGCAGTTCGGGTTTTGCTGCATCACATGCTTGGCGGCAATTCGAGCCATGTCATAGCCCGGTGCGACCAGACCGTAAATCTTGTTTTGCCACAGCGCACATTCCCCAATCGCATAAATATCCGGATTGGAAGTCTGACAGTAATCATTAATCACAATCCCGCCGCGCTCGCCAATGCTGAGTCCGCTTTGGCGCGCCAGTTCATCACGTGGACGAATCCCGGCAGAAAACAGGATGATATCGGTTTCCAGTTCAGCGCCATCACCAAACTTCATCACATGCTTGGCCGACGCGCCATCTTCAATTGAGGAGGTGGCTTTCTGGGTATGGACTTTCACGCCCAGATCTTCAATTTTGCTGCGCAGCACCTTACCGCCCAGGTCATCAACCTGCACCGCCATCAGACGCGGCGCAAACTCGACTACATGGGTTTCCAGATTTAGGTCTTTTAAGGCTTTGGCTGCTTCCAGACCAAGTAAACCGCCACCAATCACGACACCAGATTTGGCATTCAGACTAGCGGCTTTAATTGCATCCAGATCTTCAATAGTGCGGTAAACAAAGCAGTTTTCACGGTCATTGCCCGGAATAGGTGGCACAAAGGCATAAGAGCCCGTCGCCAGTACCAGTTTGTCATAGGCAATCACATCACCCTGATTGGTGGTGACCAGTTTATGTACCGGGTCAATATCCGTGGCTTTGGTATTGAGGCGCAGATCAATGCCATAGGCATCGGCGAAGTCACTGCGGCATAGACTTAGGTCTTTGGCAGACTTGCCGGTGAAGTATTCAGTTAAATGTACGCGATCATAAGCCAAACGCGGTTCTTCTGCCAAAATGGTGATTTCAACTTCATCGCCCGCAGTTTCCAAAACCGATTCGATAAATTTGTGGCCGACCATACCGTGGCCAATCATGACAAGTTTCATACAGTTCTCCTCAATAATATTCTGTGTTGGCTTAGGCTGCGTTATTGCGTTCAACAATGGCCTGTTCGAACAGGCGTTGTTCTTTTTCTTTGTGCTCCACCGAGAAGCGAATCATCAGGACAAAACTTGCGGCAATTACCACCAGTCCGCCCAGAACCATCAGGCAGGTCTGAATATCCAGTACGCCTTTTAACAGGAAGCCTGCGGCGACTGCGCCGACGTTCCCACCAGCCCCAATAATGCCGGCCACGCCGCCCAGTGCATCGCGGTCAATAAATGGCACCAGTGCATAGGTCGCGCCGCAGGCCATGTGGGTAAACAGGGCAAAAATGGTCATGACTAAAATGGCCAGCATGGCGCTGTTCATTTGCGAGAACAGAATCAGGAACAAGCCTTCCATTAAAATCATGGCAAACAGCACTTTGGTACGCCCATCCAGACCTCTTTTTAGTGCTACCTTGTCAGAGACAATGCCGCCCAATGCACGGGCAAACAGGGCCAGCAAACCGAAGATGCCCGCTGCCATGCCGGCTTCTTTCAGGCCAAAGCTGAAGTGTTCGACGTAATACATCGCCACAATGTTGTGAATAAAGATTTCAATCCCGAAACAGGCAGCATAGGCACCAAATAAAATCCAGACGCGGTAGTTACGTGCAGCATGCAGCAGAATCGCCATACCGCCTTTTTTGTCGCTGCCGACCTGAATGCCCTGTTCGCGTAATTCTTTAAAGTTGCCTTGGGTACAGTCCTGGGTCAGTTTCCAGTACAGGATGCCGACAATAATCATCATGATGCCCGGTACCAGCAAGGCAATACGCCAGCCCATGGCCTGCTCGACCCCAAACATCACCAAGGCAGATAACAGCAAAGGCATCAGCGCCTGGGTAGCGCCGCCGCCGGCATTGCCCCAGCCTGCCGTAGTGGCATTGGCTGTTCCCACCACATTCGGTGCAAACATGATGCTGGTGTGATATTGGGTAATCACGAAGCTGGCACCAATGGCGCCAATCAGCAAACGGAAAAACAGGAAGGATTCATAACTGTTGGAAGCTGCCACCCCAAACACCGGAATACTGCCGATAATTAGCAAGGCGGTATAGGTTTTGCGCGGGCCGTATTTATCACACAGCGGCCCGACAATTAAACGGACCAGAATGGTGATGGCCACCGCGGCAATATTGATATTGGCGATCTGATCTTTGGTTAGGTTGAACTCGCCGGCAATGACTGGCATTAACGGTGCGCAGGCAAACCAGGCAAAGAAACAGACAAAAAATGCGAGCCAACTCATATGGAAGGCTCTCATCGCTGAAGTTTTAAAGTTAAATAGACTTATTTTTGTCGCTTTATTCGCTTGCAAATTTGAAGACATGACCATCTCCTACCTGAACTGAACGTGTGGGTTAACCTGCTATACGGATAGCTGCATAACAGATTCGAACAGAGCGGACGTCGTTGGCCGTCTTTCAAATTTTGGGAGTCTTCTTTGACTCAGCTGGAATAATGCAGATAGCGTGCCAACTTTTTAGAAAAACTCAGTAGCTTGCTGTTTTTTATTGGGTTTTGAGGGTTATCTATTCTGGGTGAAGGTATTCAGATGCGAGTGGCATCCCAATTTTACGGTTCTGGCAGCCTCCTGTTTTATTTTTTGAAGTCCCCTGCCTTATCTTGGTGCGTTTTGTTTCATGCAAGTGCATCTTCCTGTTAAGTTCAGATTTAATTCTTGATTTTAAAGGTTTTATTTCAATAAATTTGGGTTTGGCACCATCTTTGCATTATTAAAAGCACTCGTTGTACAGACTCTATTGAGAGTTGCATGCCAAAACTGAAAATCGCGTTAATTGATGATGATCTCGAGCGCGCAGAGTTCATCAAAGCCTCCTTGATTCAGCATGAATTTGAGGTGGTTGCCTGTTTAATTATCAATCATTCCAATATGTTCCATTTACAGCAATTGCATGCCGATGTAATTCTGCTGGATATGGACCATCCGCATCGGGACATTATTGAAAGCTGCGTCAGCCAGTTTGATTTACCGACCGTGCTGTTCACCAAAAACAGCCACAAAGACACCATCAAAAATGCCATTGATGCCGGTGTTACTGCCTATATTGTCGATGGGATTGATCCGGCCAAGCTGGACAGCATTCTGGAAATTTCCATCGAGCAGTTTAAAAAACACAAAAAGCTGCTGCACGATCTGGAAGAAACCAAAGGCAAACTGGCCGACCGTAAAGATGTCGAAAAAGCCAAGGTCTTGCTGATGCAGATGCATGCCTTAAGCGAAGAAGATGCCTTTGGCCTGCTACGCAAAAATGCCATGAGCCACCGGATGACCATTGGTGAAATGGCACGGCGCCTGCTCGATGCCCAGCAACTCCTGCAAAACCAATTTAAGGATTAGCCATGCATAACTTAGAAAAAACCGAACTTCAGATTGGCTATATTCCTTTGCTCGACTGCGTCGCCATTTTATGGGCCAAACAGCGTGGCTTTTTTGCCGATGCCGGCCTCAATGTCGAACTGCTAAAAGAACCGTCCTGGGCCAGTTTAAGAGACCGGCTGGCCTTTGGTTTTATGGATGCCGCGCATTGCCTGTCGGCCATGTTACCGGCGGCGGCGCTCGGCACCGACCAACTGGGGATTCCGCTGCAAACGCCGCTGGTGCTAAGCACCAATCAGGCTTACATCAGCCTGAGTCAATCGCTGTGTTTTGAACTGGGCATCCAGTCGGAAGATGATGCCGCACACATCGCCACAAAACTGATAAATGCCCATCAGCAACGCCCGATACAACTGGCGCATGTGTTTCACACCTCGATTCATCATTACTGTTTAAGAGAATGGCTGGCCTTGGCCGACCCGATCCTGGCGAAAAATATTCAGCTCATTACGCTGCCACCACCGTATATGGTCGAAGCGATTTCCCAGCAGCAGATTGATGGCTTTTGCGTCGGCGAACCCTGGAATACCCAGGCCGAATTACAAGGCTATTCTAAAATCCTGCTCTCGGGTCAGCAGGTTATTCCGCAAGTGGCCGATAAAGTACTGGCGGTAACCGCAGAATGGGCCGCCCAGCATCCGAATACCTTAAATGCCATGACCTCTGCCATTCAGCGCGCGCAAGCCGAATTGCAACAGCTGGAAGATGTACAAGCGGTCTGGCAAATGCTAAATGAGGCCGGCATCATCCAGTTTCCTTGCTCCGCACAGGTCCATGTCGAACGCTATTATTTTATTCAGAATATTATTCGCAGTTTGGTGGATGAATCGTCAGCCCAGCCGCAAGCGCAGGATTTTATCTGGCTTACCGAGCAGATGTTGAAATGGGACGCGCTGGATGTGCTCGAGGTGGAAAGTGCTGCGGTCAGTCAACGCTGTATTTATCCGCTACCATCAAGTCACGTCTAATCAAAAAGCCCGCAACGATGGCGGGCTTTTTTAGCTATTTTTACAGTCGACAGACTTAGTCGGCAGAAATATCTTCAAACAGCACTGAAGATAAATAGCGCTCGCCACCATCTGGCAAAATCACCACAATATTTTTACCGGCATTTTCTGGACGTGCAGCCAGCTGTGCCGCAGCCGCCATCGCAGCACCACTGGAAATTCCAACCAGAATGCCTTCCTGGGTTGCCGTCTTACGCGCAAAATCAATTGCTTCCTGGCTTGGAATGGCAATGACTTCATCAACCAGGTCTAAATCGAGGTTTTTAGGAATAAAGTTGGCGCCAATACCCTGAATTTTGTGTGGTGCCGGGCTAATCGCTTCACCACGTTTGGCCTGACCAATAATGGCTGATTCTGCCGGCTCAACCGCCACCGAATACAACGGCTGGTTCTGCACTTTTTCGAAATAACGCGAAATACCGGTAAGCGTACCGCCCGTGCCCACGCCGGCAACCAGAATATCGACCTGACCGCCTGTGGCTTGCCAGATTTCTACCCCGGTGGTTTTTTCATGAATGTCCGGGTTGGCCGGGTTTTCAAACTGCTGCGGCATAAAATAGACATCCGGTTGCTCCGCCACCAAACGCTCGGCTTCTTCAATCGCGCCTTTCATGCCTTTGGCTGGTTCGGTCAATACCAGATTGGCGCCCAGCGCTTTTAATACTTTACGGCGTTCAATACTCATGCTGGCCGGCATGGTTAAAGTAATCGGATAACCTTTGGCTGCTGCTACAAAAGCCAGCGCAATACCGGTGTTGCCGCTGGTTGGCTCAACAATATGCATGCCAGCTTTAAGCGCGCCACGCTGTTCTGCATCGGCCACCATTGCCGCACCAATCCGGCACTTGACGGAAAATGCCGGATTACGGCTTTCCACTTTGGCAAATACATTGGCTCCCCCGCCAATGACACGATTAATGCGCACCAGTGGCGTATTGCCAATGGCTTCGGCATTGTTGGCATAAACCGCAATCCCCAAATTGTCCGGGGCGGTAAAAGCTGTATCTGTTGTCATCATGTTTTCCTTAAGTCTTTTTTCATTTACCTCACCTTCTATCATACAGGCTTCTTTAAATTTTAAAATTCGATTTCTCTAAGATTGGTTACAATAAAAACTGAATAAGTTTCACACAAATACGGCCAGTTTTTCGTTAAATTAGGTGATCACCCCATGAAATCTATTCAGTCCAGCCTATAAATCGCTGTAAACTTAGTTCAATTTTGATCTTGACTGACGACCGTGTCAGCCCACCGGCCTCAGGTTCTACTGTAAAAACAGCCCATCCGGCCCATGAAAATATTTAGGGAATGCAATGTCTAACAAGAGTTACAGCCGAATTTATCGTAACCTGACGCAAAAAATTCTAGATAAGATTGTGACCCCGCAAGTCCTGGGCAGCACCAGCGAACTGGAACAGAATCTGGCGCAGAATCAGCTACATACCCGTATCTGCTATGTACTGCAAGACGCTTCTTTAAGTAATACCGTACTGATTGATAAAGAAGCGCAAGCACGTGGTCTGCCTTCGGTATTTTCACCGCTGATTTTAGGCCAGTACAATGAAGATAACTCGATGCTGGCACTGAATGAGCAGGATCATCCGCATGACAGCTATCATTATTCAGCCCGACTGATTCGTCTAATTGAGGCCTTGCAGCAGCATCCGGATCAGGATGTGCAGCTAGTGCCGGTAACTGTGCTCTGGGGGCGTGCGCCGGAATATGAAGATTCCTGGTTTAAAGCCCTGTTTGCCGATGCCTGGGCCAAACCGAACAAGCTGAAACAAACCCTGAATATTTCCTTATATGGCCGTGAAAACTATATTGAGTTTCACAAGCCGGTATCGTTAAGAGCTTTGCTGGAAACCGCGCAGACCGAACGCCCGAACTTTTCTCCGGCGCATTTTGTGGTGCAAACCCTGGACCAGAACTTTAACCAATATAAAGAAGCCATTTTAGGCCCTGACCTGTCCGACCGCCGCAACCTGATCAATAAACTGATGAAAACCGAGGCGGTGCAACAGGCGATTCGTAAAGAAAGTATTGATAAAAAAGTCAGCATGTTTGAGGCAGAAAACCGTGCCAAAAGCTATCTGACCGAAATTGTATCGGACTTTTCCTATTCGACTTTACGCTTTGCCGAGCTGGCACTGACCAAACTCTGGACCCAGCTCTATGACGGGATTGAAGTGCATCATTTCGATACCGTGCGTGAACTGGCCAAAGACTATGAAATTGTCTATACGCCGTGTCATCGCAGTCATATTGACTATCTGCTGCTGTCCTATGTGATTTTTAACCGTGGCCTGATGGTGCCGCATATTGCTGCCGGCATTAACCTGAATTTACCGGTGGTTGGGCAAATTTTACGTGGTGGCGGTGCCTATTTTATTCGCCGTACCTTTAGCGGTAATGCACTATATACATCGGTATTTAAGGAATATCTGCACAGCCTGCTGTCACGCAATACCCCGCTGGAATATTTTATTGAAGGTGGCCGTTCCCGTACCGGCTTATTGCTGCCACCGAAAAAAGGCATGCTGTCGATGACGGTGCAAAGCCATTTACGCGGTGCCACCAAACCGATTGCCTTTATTCCGACCTATTTTGGCTATGAAAAGCTAATGGAAGGTACCTCTTATTTAAATGAGCTGAATGGCAAGCCCAAAGAAGCTGAATCGTTATGGGGCATTTTGAACTCGGCGCGGAAAATTGAAAAAGTATTTGGCCAGGTCTATGTCAACTTCGGCGAACCGGTGTTCCTGGACAATATTCTGCAACAGAATCAGGCCGATCAGATTCAGCTTTCAATTCATGATGAATTGCCACGTCCAGTCATCAACACGGTTGATCAGGCAGCACGGGAGATTCTGGAAAATATCAATAAAGCGGTGGTCATTAACCCGATTTCGCTGATTTCCACCATCTTGCTGAATGCACCGCAACATGCCTTAAGCCAGGATGATTTACTGCGCCAGATTGAACAGTATCGTGAGCTGCTTAAAGCGACGCATTATGATGATCGCATGATTATCACCCAGCTGTCGGCACCGGAAATTATTGAATATGCGCTGAAACTGAAACAGGTTGAGCATTATCAGCAGGATAACCAGACCTGGATTCGTGTGGCCGAGAGTCAGCGTATTTTACTCAGCTACTTTAGCAATAATATTCTGCACTGCTTAAGCTTACCGGCACTGATTGCCCTGCTCGTGCAGGATATGCCGGCGATCACCACAGCGCAGCTTAAGCAGCACGTCAGCCGCTTATATCCATTCTTGAAATCGGAGCTGTTTTTAAAATGGTCGGCCACAGAACTTCCTGCGCAGATTGACCGTATTCTCAGCAGCATGCAGCAACTGGGCTGGATTGACGTGTCGGAGAACATTCAGCTACTTGAACTCCAAGCAACACATCCAATGCACAGTCTGGCAACGCTGGCACGCAGCAGCCTGAACAACTTTGTGTTGATTAGCCAATTATTGCAGGAATATGCCGAGCCGTATCAGTTAGATTTAAAAGCGCTGGAAAAAATGGCCAAAACCGTATTTAAACGGCTGGCAGAGTCAGGCAATTTAAACAGCGGTTATTACTTCGACAGTGCCACGTTAAAGAGCTTTATGGGCAGTTTACAACAGCTTGGACTGCTGGAGATGCAAGGTCAGCAGTTACAACTGAAACCACAATTTGATACAGAAATATCAGATTATCTGGGCTGGTATGCCCCTGAGCTGCAACAGCAGATTGCAGATAAGCTGCTGTTCTCTGAGAAAGAAATCAAACAGTTTAAAGAGTATAGTAAAAAATAAAGTATCAGATTCTCAGATATTATTGTGATACTAATCACACGATCTTATCAGTTAATTTGATATATTTATTCACAAAAAACAATGGGGTTTTGGCGCTTTTATTCAGCGCTTTGCCCCGACTCGCTCTATACTAGCAGCAACGTGTTTTAGAGAAATTAACTATGAGTGATGGTCTTGAAATAGACGTAATGCGTGATTCTGCTGAAACTGTCGTAACGATTTTAAAATCGCTTGCCAATACCGACCGTCTATTGATTCTTTGCCATCTTTCCCAACAAGAGTTGAATGTATCGCAAATTGAGGAAATTACTCAAATTCGCCAGCCGACCCTGTCGCAACAGCTGATGATGTTGCGTAAAAGTGATGTGGTGAACACCCGCCGAGACGGTAAACAGATTTATTACACCATTAAAGATCCGAAACTGGTTGAAGTTCTCAGCACGCTCTATCGACTGTATTGCCCGGCTACCCCACTTTAATAAATTTTGCATAGGCAGATTTCTTAGCATTTTTTATGCATAATATATCTAAATTTATGATTTAGATTTTTATATGTCAGATTTTAAGTCACGCCTGCTCGATCGTTTACCCGCCTGGCAATGGTTAAAACATTATAATACCGTGACCCTGAAATCTGACCTACTGGCCTCGCTAATTGTCATTGCGATGCTGGTGCCGCAAGGTATGGCTTATGCCATGCTGGCTGGTCTTCCACCGGTGATGGGACTGTATGCCAGTGTACTGCCGATGATCATCTATGCCTTTTTCGGCAGCAGTCCTACGCTTTCGATTGGCCCGGTGGCCATCATCTCCATGATGACCTTTGCCACTTTAAATCCCTTATTTGAAGTCGGCTCTCCGGTGTATATTCAAGCCGCCTGTCTGCTGGCGCTGATGGTTGGGGTCATTTCCCTATTGCTCGGTATGCTGCGCTTTGGCTTCCTGATCCAGCTGATCAGCCATCCGGTTATTAAAAGCTTTATTATTGCTTCGGCACTGCTGATTGCACTGGGCCAGTTAAAGTTTCTGTTTAATGTGCCGTTACAAGCCAACAATATTCCAGAATTTGTGCTGAGTGTCTTTGAATATATCGGCCTGATGCATTGGGAAAGCCTGATCTTTGGTATCGCATCCATTCTGTTTTTGGTCTTCATGCCGAAGTTTTTTAATCTGGAAGCAGTCAAACAGCGCCTCGGGGCCAACGGATTTATCATTAAATCTTTACCGCTGGTACTGGTGGTGGTCTCCATTGCCCTGGTCTATTTTTTCAATCTGCAACAGGTGGGCATTAAAACCGTCGGTGAAATTCCATCTGGGTTCCCGGCGCTGTCGATGCCATTCTGGAATCTGGAGCTGGTACTGCAACTGTTACCCGGCGCCGCGATGATTGCCATGATCAGCTTTGTGGAGTCATTATCCATTGCCCAAGCCACCGCCTTGCAGCAGCGTAGCCAGCTGAATAGCAATCAGGAACTCATTGCCCTGGGTGCAGCCAATATTGGGGCCGGCCTCAGTTCAGCCTTTCCGGTGACCGGCAGCCTATCACGTACCGTGGTCAATGCTGATGCCGGTGCCAAAACCTCCATGGCTGGCGTGCTGTCATCTTTATTTATTGTGCTGGTCAGCCTGTATTTCACCGGCTTTTTCCGTGATCTGCCACTGACTGTACTGGCGGCAACCATTATTGTGTCAATCTGGAAACTGGTCGAGCTAAAACCGTTTATCGACACTTGGCGTTATTCCAAGGCTGATGGTCTGGCGATGTGGATTACCTTCTTCGGCGTGTTATTTATTGATATTTCTACCGGGCTGATTATCGGGATTGTTTCAACCTTTATTCTGCTGCTGTGGCGTATTAGCCGGCCGCATATTGCCGAAATTGGACTGGTCGAAGGCACCCAGCATTTCCGTAATATCCAGCGTCATCAGGTCATCACCTCGGCCAAAGTGCTGTCGATCCGGATTGATGAAGACCTGACCTTTTTAAACTCCAATACCTTAAAAGGTTTCCTGATTAATGCAGTCAGCCAGAAACCGGAACTGGAGCATGTGGTAATTAACGGTTCCAGTATTAGTGCCATTGATTTAAGTGCGCTGGAAATGCTGGAAGATCTGGACAATGAACTGAGAAAACTGAATATCCAGCTGCATTTTTCCGAAGTTAAAGGCCCCGTCATGGACAAACTGCAACGCTCTAAATTACTGAATCATTTAAGCGGTAAAATTTTCCTGACCCATTATCAGGCCATTCGCGAGCTGAGTCCGGACATCACCTAAGATGCCGATCCTGTCTGCTTTTCAGGCAATTATTCGCCCTAAAAAGCAGGCATAAGCATAAAAACATGAAAAAATCATGACTTTTGCATAGCTTAATTTTTCGAATATTCTATTTAAAAACAGCCATTTGATTTTTATATGAATTTTTTTGTAAGCTATTTAAATTTTCGGTATAAAATACATCGCTAATTTTCCCCTATATTGTCCGTAATTCAGACAAGGCCTTCCTATGTTCTCAGCATTTCTGCGCTTGAGCTTAGTCACTCGAATTCTGATCGCTATCATTTTAGGTGTGATAGTTGCGGTGGCTTTTCCACAATTTGCGCCCTACTTAAGCCTGCTCGGCGATTTATTCATTAAAGCGCTTAAATCCGTGGCACCGATTCTGGTGTTTGTCCTGGTGTTATCCTCTATTGCCAATTTCAAGGTTGGCCATAGTGCGCATATCCGCCCGATTATGCTGATGTATGCCGCAGGTATGTTCCTGGCTGCCCTGGCTGCAGTAATTGCCAGCAGCCTGTTCCCAAGCACGCTGTTCCTGGATATTCCGGCCAATACCGACATGCAACCACCGGGCAGTCTGGCTGAGATTTTAAAGAATCTGCTATTAAGTTTTGTGGCTAACCCGGTAACAGCAATTAGTGAAGCCAACTTTATTGGTATTCTGGCCTGGGCTGTGGCTTTAGGTGTGGCCTTCCGTCATGCAACAGACAATACCAAAGCCTTCCTGACCGATGCTGCAGATGCTGTGAATAAAGTGATCCGTCTGGTCATTAACTTTGCGCCGTTTGGTATTTTCGGTCTAGTGGCGGTGACTTTTGCCGAATCTGGTATGAGTACGCTGGTTAGCTATGCGCAATTATTAACTGTGCTGATTGGTACCATGATTTTTGTGGCACTGGTGATTAACCCGATGATGGTGGGCTTTGTCACCCGTTCAAATCCGTATCCACTGGTATTCAAATGTTTACGTGAAAGTGGTATTACCGCCTTCTTTACCCGCAGCTCTGCCGCTAACATTCCGGTGAACCTGGATTTGGCCAAGCGTTTAGGGGTACAGGAATCAACTGCCAGTGTCGCCATTCCATTGGGTGCTGCGATTAACATGGCTGGTGCTTCTGTAACCATTACTGTGCTGTCACTGGCGGCGGTAAATACTTTAGGCATTCAGGTTGACTTTAGCACCATGCTGATTTTATCCGTGGTCGCAACAGTTTCGGCTTGTGGTTCATCAGGTGTGGCCGGCGGTTCATTGCTGCTGATTCCGGTAGCATGTGGCCTGTTCGGAATTTCATCGGACATCGCCATGCAAGTGGTGGCCATTGGTATGGTGATTAGCGTGTTGCAGGATTCAACTGAAACTGCACTAAACTCATCTACCGATGTATTATTTACTGCCGCAGTTGATCGTAGTTTGCGTTAATATATGCACTACGTCTGTTGATTAATCAATGAATTATGCCATTTCAAAAATTACCGCTCTGGGTTCAGCTGGGTGCATTTTTTCTTTCTGTGAATGCAGGAATTATTAATGTTCTAGGACTGGTGACTGTATTGCACCAATCTGTTTCCCACATGACCGGTAATGTCAGCATGCTGGCAATGGCACTTTTAGACTGGCAATGGTCACAGGTAATTTATCTGTTTCTGGTCGTTGTTTGTTATGTGATTGGTTCATTTTATAGTGGACTCATCCTGGGAAATAGCCACTTTCTCCTCGGACGCCGTTATGGGCTGCCGCTGAGTTTAGTGGCTATTTTTATTCTGCTGTGCTGGATTTTACTGCCGTACTTCCCGCGTTATGCATTGCTCTGGGCCTGTGTCGCGATGGGCGTTCAAAACGCCATGATCAGCTATTACAAAGGCACCATCATCCGGACCACGCATTTATCGGGTGTACTGACCGATTTAGGTCTGGCCTTGGGCTATCGCATACGTGGCCTGCATGTTGGTAAACGCCGGGTGATTCTGCACCTGCTGATTTTAATTGGCTTCTTTATTGGCGGTCTGGTTGCGACAGCGGTTTATCCTTTATTACAATTAAACTCTTTCCTGGTGCCGGTGGCTTTAAGTTTTAGCTTAAGTCTGGTGTACTGGGTAATTTATTTTCGTTATCGACATTTTCAGAAATAGTTCGGACATTTTCTCATGGTCAAAAATGCATTACAGGCACAGTTACTCAAAGCAGGTTTAGTCGATAATAAAAAGGCTAAAAAACTGTCTAAACAGGCGGTACATGAGCAGCGCACAGGTGTGAGTAAAGATGCTGAAGTAAAAGCCAAAATCGAGCAGGACAAACAGCAGAAAATGGCCCGTGATCAGGCGCTGGAACAAGAGAAAAAAGCCGCCTTGCAGGAAAAAGAGCTAAAAGCCGCCATTATGCAAATGATCAACCAGCATAAAATCCGCGACACCGATGGCGACAGCGTGTACCAGTTTATTGATGGCACCATCAAAAAAGTCTACATCAACCAGCAGATTTATAATGCACTGGTGGCCGGCAGTCTGGTGATTGCCAAGGAAAATGACGGTTATGCCTTCTTGCCAAAAGCGTTGGCAGAGCGTATTAACCAGAAAATGGAAGGCTTTATTCTGGTGAATAATTCACAAAGCAACGCGGATACCACCGATGAAGAAGATCCGTATGCTGCTTATGTCATTCCTGATGACCTGATGTGGTAAGCACTACAAAGAAAACCGGCTTGGGCCGGTTTTTTTATGGGCCGTTTCATGTGATTCAGAGCCGATTAAACGTAAGCAGATGCACAGGATATGTATAAAAATTTTATTAGAGGTTATAAATTTAAACATAAACCTTTAAACTCTATCACATTTTTAAAATGAATTAAGCGAGGATCACTTGGAACAGTTTGACGTCATCCAGAATCTGCAAGACTGGATAGATCAATACCCATGGCTAGAAATGCTGTCATCTCTCAGTATTGTGATTTTATTGGCGATTATTGCCAATTTTATTGCCAAGCAGGTGGTGGTACGCGGCATTCGCAAGCTTATTTCCAAACTTCCTTTTGCCCACAACGAAATTATTGCCGAACACAGCGTCATCCGCCGTATTGCCAATATTGTGCCGGCGATTGTAATCATGAACGGGATTACCACCGTTCCGCATTTGTCCGATAAAGCCATCACCTTTGTACAGATGGGTGCGCAGGCCTTTATCTTCCTGACCATTGCCCTGGCCATTGGCGAATTGCTGAATATCTTTAACCTGATTTACCAGCGCAATCCCAAGTCACGCAATAAACCAATCAAGGGCTATTTGCAGCTGGTCAAGCTGATTATCTTTATTGTCTGCGGTCTGATGATTCTGGGCACTTTCCTGAAAAAAGATGTATTCACCTTGCTGGCCGGTTTTGGTGCCATGGCTGCGGTGCTGATGCTGGTGTTCCAGAATACGATTTTATCGCTGGTGGCTTCGGTACAGATTGCCTCTTATGACATGGTGCGTTTAGGGGACTGGATTGAAATGCCATCTTTAAATGCCGATGGTGATGTCATTGATATGTCATTACATACCGTCACAGTACAGAACTTTGACAAGACCATTACCACCATTCCGACCAATAAATTAATTACCGACACCTTTAAAAACTGGCGCGGTATGCAGGAAGCCGGTGCACGCCGGATTAAACGCTCGATTCATATTGATCAGAGCAGCGTGCATTTCATGAGCGCTGAAGAACAGGCCAAGCTGAAAGAGTTTATTTTGCTGGATCAGTATTTAAATACCAAAGCGGAAGAACTGGAGAAATTTAACCAGCAACTGAACAACCATGCCCAGTACAATCATCGTCGTCTGACCAATCTGGGAACGTTCCGTGCTTATGTTGAGTTTTATCTTCAGCAGCATCCGGGCATTAGTAAAAACCAGTCCCTGATGGTGCGTCAGCTGCAACCGACCAGCGAAGGCTTACCACTGGAGATTTATGCCTTTACCAATACCACGGTCTGGAAAGAGTATGAAAATATCCAGTCAGATATTATGGATCATTTACTGGCAATTATTCCGGAGTTTGGTTTACAAGTGTATCAGGCGCCATCTGGAACCGATTTTAAAGAGTCGTTTAAAGCATCTTAAGTTTTTAGACTGAAACTAAACACATGAGAACCCACCGCTTGGTGGGTTTTCTTTTTCATCTTCCCTTTCGAATGTATCAGACTCATTTCCCTGTTCTTTCTTACCTAAACACTGCCCGCTGATGTTTACAATGACACAGCATTGCAGCACGCTGTTTTTACGTATACTGAAATTAAGCTTATAAAAGAAAGAGGTACATCCTGCATGAAAATTAAAATGCCGTTAATCTTCGCCAGTGTTCTGCTTGCACTTTCAGCTCCTGCCTTTGCGGATGATGACCAGAAAATTATTGCGCAAGCAGCAAAAAATATTATGACCACTGCGCAGGCACTGAAAGCCGCAGATGAAACACCAGTTACGGTGTATGGCACTATTCATAAACATATTAAAGATGAAATGTACCAGCTTCAGGATCAGACCGGCATCATCCATGTCGAAATTGATCATGATCTGGCGACACCGGCGCAATTGCTGAATCCGGGTAAAAAAGTCCGGGTGGTCGGTGAAGTGGATACACACCGTTATAAACCAACCGATATTGATGTAGTCGAGATTGAAATTCTGTAAGTTTCAGGCAGATATTTTCTGATCGAAGCTCGCAAAAAATATGAGGTTTCTTTCAACTGCAAAGCCTTATTTATCTGCCTGATTTTAAAGCAGCACCGCCCTGAAAAGTTTTACTTTTCTTTTAAACTGGGTATTCTTGGCAATAAATCTGTTGTTTATCTCGCAAGCGGTAATCGTGATCAGTAGCGCATTGAATAGAACATGCTCTTCGTCTGTACAAGCCGCATGGCCGATACCAATGATGATCATCAATCTGCTTGCTCAAAAGGACATTGTGTATGTTTAAGTGGTTCGAGAGCCTGGTTAATCCATACCCCACCAAAGGTTTAAATAAACCACTACCTACCCGTTTTTTTCCTTTTGTCTGGCAGGCCGCGCGCGGTGTTCGTCCGTACTTATTGCTATTGGTGCTGTGTACCGCAGGTGCGGCAAGTTTTGAAGCCCTGCTCTATGCCAAAATTGGCGAGCTGGTGAACTGGCTCAGTCAAAGTCAGCCAGATACCTTTCTGGCCGAACATCAAACCAATCTGACTATTCTGACTTTTATCCTGCTGGCCAATATTTTCTTTGCTAGTTTGCAATCCATTATCAAACATCAGATTTTATATAGTAATTTCCCGATGCGCCTGCGCTGGCGTTTTCACAACTTACTGCTGCGTCAAAGTCTGGATTTTTTCCATAATGATTTTGCCGGGCGGCTATCGGCCAAAGTCATGCAAACAGCGCTGGCGGTACGAGAATTCTGGATTATTCTGGGCGATATGCTGGCCTATGTGGTGATTTACTTTATTACCATCAGCGTGGTGTTAGGCGCCATTTCACCTATGCTGATTATCCCGTTGCTGGTATGGCTGGGCCTGTTTATTGCCGCAGCCAGTTATTTTATTCCACGTTTAAGCAGAATCTCCAATAGCCAGGCTGATGCCCGCGCCGTCATGACCGGCCGCGTGACCGATGCCTATACCAACATCCAGACCGTGAAACTGTTTGCCCATGCCGGCCGCGAAAGCCAGTATGCCAAAGAATCCATGCAGGAATTTATGGTCACGGTCTATAAGCAGATGCGTTTGGGCGCACAGTATGAAATCAGCATTAACCTGCTGACGGTTGTGCTGTATGTCGGTGTGCTGGGTACGGCGCTGTGGTTATGGATGAATGGCCAGGCAGAACTCGGCATTATTGCCGCCACCACCGCCATGATTCTCAAGCTGAACAGCATTGCTGAATTTATGATGTGGCAAACCTCGGCGCTGTTTGAAAATGTCGGTACCATTCAAGACGGGATGAAAACCCTCGGCCGACCGATCACAATTGAAGATAAACCGGATGCCAAAACCTTAAATGTCGCGCAAGGTGAAATCAAATTTGAAAATGTCAGCTTTGCCTATAACGACAAAAATGTGATTGAGCAGTTTAACCTGACCATCCGCCCGGGTGAAAAAATCGGGATTGTCGGACGTTCCGGTGCCGGGAAATCAACCCTCATCCAGCTGTTACTGCATTTTTATCAGATTAATCAGGGCCGGATTCTGATTGATGGTCAGGATATTGTCGATGTCACCCAGGACAGCCTGCGTAAAAATATCGCGCTGGTGACTCAGGACACGTCGCTGCTGCATCGTACCGTAGCTGAAAATATTAAATATGGTCGCCCTGATGCCAGCGATGAAGAGATGTATGCTGCAGTGGCCAAAGCCAAGGCTGAAGAATTTATTCCGCAGCTGACCGATTTACGTGGCAAACGCGGTTATGAAGCCTATGTGGGTGAACGCGGCGTGAAACTGTCGGGCGGACAACGTCAGCGGATTGCGATTGCCCGGGTATTCTTAAAAGATGCGCCCATTTTAATTCTGGATGAAGCCACCAGTGCGCTGGATTCTGAAGTTGAAGCCGCAATTCAGTCCAGTCTGGATGAACTGATGCAAGGTAAAACCGTTATTGCGATTGCTCACCGTTTATCGACCATTGCGCAGATGGATCGCCTGATTGTGCTGGATCAGGGTCAGATTGCCGAACAAGGCACGCATGATGAACTGGTGGCACTGAACGGAATTTACGCTCAGCTGTGGCAACGCCAAACTGGTGGCTTTCTGATTGAGCAACAACAATTAAAGCAAAAACAAGGAACCTGATATGTTGTATCTGGAAGATTTGAAGGTGGGTGATCACTTTGTCAGTCGTGACTACGAAATGACTTTAGAAGAAATTCAGCAGTTTGCCCACCTGTATGACCCACAAATTTTCCATACCGATGTGCAGCAAGCCGCGCAGCATCCGGTATTTCAAGGCATTGCCGCCAGTGGCTGGCATACTGCCGCGGTAACCATGCGTTTATGGACCGAATGTTTTCCGGTGGCACATGGCCTGATTGGTTCAGAATCCAGTCTGCGCTGGCCGCGTCCGACCCGTCCGGGTGACCTGATTCATGTTGATGTTGAAATTACCGCCATCAGTCCATCCAAAACCAAGCTGGACCGTGGTCTGGTCAGTTATGTGACACAGGCCTTAAACCAGCATGGTGAAGTTTTACTGATTTCGACCACCAAAATTGTGGTGTTCCGGCGGCATGCACAGGTGGCCTAAGCAGTCATTTTGTCAAACAATTTTTCTAGTTTTCCGGTTTTTTTCATGCCAATATAGGCAAGCAAATTTAAAAAATAATACTCATTAGTGCAATGGACCGTGCATGAAAACACTTTTACCGCGTCAGGATCAGGGTGTTCCTGGTGTTTATGGCTTACTTATTCTGGATGTTGTTTCCCGTTGGGGATATAACGCTGAAACCTTTTTTGCTCCCTTCCATCTGACCACTGAACAACTGGCCGATCCTGACTTTCGGATTCCGACCAGCATGGCCAATGACATGGTCAAACATGCGCTGTATCTCACCGGTGAATCGACGCTGGGCTATCATTTAGGCACGCAAATGCGCATCTCGATTCATGGCTTTATCGGCTATGCGATTATGACTGCCAATGATATTAGTGATGCTTTAATGCTGGCCAACCGCTTTATTCAGCTGCGGATGCCCTTTTTACAGCTGTTTTTCTCTACCTTTGGTGAAAAAGCCACCCTGCAGCTGCAAGGTGAAATTGATCTGGAACCGCTCAGAACCGAAATTGCGATTGCACTGATTATTGGCATGATCACCATGGCCAAAGCCATTACCGGCATGGAGCATCTTTCTGGTGAAGTCGATTTTGATTTCCCGGAACCGCTGGGCTTTGAAAAATATGCAGCCAAATTCCCGAATCATAGTTTCCGTTTTGACCAGCCCTATCTGATCTTAAGTTTTGACAAGCAGTATTTGGGGCTGAAAATGATTCATGCCGATCCGATTGCCAGCCAGATTTCCATTAACCAGTGCGAAGCCGAACTTTCTGCCTTGGGCGAACGGCGCCGCCTGTCGATGCGCGTGCGCGATATTCTGACCAATTCCGAACAGCATTATTTAAGTATCGAGCATGTCGCCGACCAGCTGCATATGTCAGATCGCACCCTGAAACGCCAGCTGGCAGCCGAAGGTACCTCTTTTTCTACCCTGGTTGATGAAGTCCGTTACCGGCATGCCACCTCGCTGCTGTCACGTACCGATTACACCCTGGAACAGATTGCCGATGAACTGGGCTATAGCGATGTCGCCAATTTTAGCCGCGCCTTTAAGCGCTGGAGTGGCCGCAGTCCAAGCAACTGGCGTAAAGATCCGTATTTATAAAACTTTTGTTTTTCTGCAAAAGCATGTATAAACATGCCAAAAATGATTTAAATAGTTAAGGAGTCATCATGAATCACCCTTCAGAACTGAAATATGCACGTACACACGAATGGGTACGCATTGAAGGTGATCTTGTTGTTACAGGTATTTCTGATCATGCTCAAGATGCACTGGGTGATCTGGTCTATGTCGAAGCACCTGAAGTGGGCCAGCAAGTGACCGCGGGTGAACAGGCCGGCGTGGTGGAATCTGTGAAAACTGCGTCTGACATTCACGCACCAGTATCCGGCACAGTGGTTGAAATTAACCCGGCGCTGGAAGATGACCCGGATTTTGTGAATGATGAGCCGTATGGCAAAGGCTGGATTTATAAAATCAAGCCAGACAACCTGGCCGATGTCGAAAAACTGCTTTCAAGCAGCGAATATGAAGCCGGTTTATAAAAAATAATCTTGCAAGAAGATCAGCCTACGGGCTGATTTTTTTAGCTCAAAACCCTATTAAATTAATATAATTATCACAATAAGATAATTTTATTAATTAAATTTATTAAATAACATTAAAATTTACATAAATTATAGCAATACTATATTTTTACCATAAAATAATTTAAGATAGGCCTTGTCTCTCCCATATATCAATAGCGGCAGATCAGCACAACAACAAACGCCCTATTGATCCCAGCACAAAGGTTTAATATGTCAAACACCGCGTCACAGCCTTTATGGAACAAACCTTTTCTTCTGTGTTTTTCCAATAACCTGTTTCTGTTTATTTTCTATTTTGCCCAGACCACCATTTTGCCAATTTATATCCTGAATGAGCTGAACGGTTCACTGGCACAGGCCGGTCTGGCCATGACCCTGTTTATGGTATCTTCTATTCTGGTTCGGCCATTTAGCGGGTTGATTATTGAAAAGCTGGGCCGTAAAAAGACCTTGTTCCTGTCCGAAAGCATGTTCTGCCTGCTGTCTTTTGCCTATATTTTTGCTGACAACCTGACCCTGCTGCTGATCATCCGTTTTATTCATGGTATCTGGTTCAGTATTTTAACCACCGTTACTGTGCCAATTGCCAATGACTTTATTCCGGAGCAACGTAAAGGCGAAGGCATGGGCTATTTTGTCATGTCGGTGAATTTAGGGATTGTCCTCGGACCTTTGCTGGGTATTTCCTTAATCCAGACCTGGTCCTATAGCATTATCGCGACTGTATTGGCGGTGATTATCAGCCTGGGCTTTGCCTTCTGTTTTATGATTCCGCTACGTGAGCCAGAAAAAAATGCGACTGCTGAAACTGTTCGCCGTAAGCTGTCGCTGCATGACTTTATGGAAAAAAAAGCCTTAACGGTTTCAGTGATGGCGATGCTGGTGGCCTTTTCCTATGCCAGTATCATGTCTTTTATTTCTACCTATGCCGAAGAAAAAGACCTGCTCAGTTATGCCAGTATGTTCTTTATTGTGTTCGCCATTTCCATGATGAGCCTGCGCCCAATTACCGGGAAAATTTATGACCGTTATGGTCCGCGCTATGTGATTTATTCTTCAATCTTAATGTTTGCCGCAGGTCTGGCATTGCTCAGCCAGATGCAGGGTGTGGTCAGTTTTATGGTCTCTGCGATCTTTATTGGGATGGGATTCGGCACCTTGCAACCATGTTTACAAACCTTGGCGATTCAGCGTGCGCCTAAATCGCGGATTGGCCATGCCACCTCAACTTTCTTC
This sequence comes from Acinetobacter sp. YH12117, assembly GCF_013418865.1. Lineage (NCBI taxonomy): Bacteria > Pseudomonadati > Pseudomonadota > Gammaproteobacteria > Moraxellales > Moraxellaceae > Acinetobacter > Acinetobacter sp. YH12117. The sequence goes on along the minus strand of NZ_VPBF01000001.1, from coordinate 8,133 downwards.
ACCTGCTACGATATTGGGATTGCCCTCGGTTCGCTGCTGGTCGGCTTACTGATTAGCTGGCAAGGCTATAGCATCACCTATCTGGTCTGTGCTGGAGTGGTGTTGTCGAGTCTGGTCTTTTATAAGTTTGTGGTTAATCACCCAGCCACGGCCTAAATAAAAAACGCCCAAATTGGGCGTTTTATTTTTTAAGTGATGCTAGATAAATTGCAGCTTAAGCACTCTGTTGAGGAGCAGATTCCGTATCTTCATCTTCCGGTTTTGGCTCTTCCAGCATGCTAAAGCTCATAGCTGCCGAAGCTTCGCTTGGCCGGTTACTTTTCAATTTAATCTGTAAGCGCAATTCATTCATCGAATCGGCATTACGAATTGCTTCTTCATAGGAAATCGCGCCTTCGTTATACAAATCAAATAGAGCCTGATCAAACGTCTGCATGCCCAGTTCACGCGATTTGCCCATAATCGACTTTAACTCATGGAACTGGCCTTTTAAAATCAGTTCAGAAATCAGCGGCGTATTCAGCATAATCTCGACTGCCGCACGGCGCCCTTTGCCATCTTCGGTACGCACCAGACGCTGGGAAATAATGGCCTTCATATTGGACGACAGATCCATCAGCAGCTGGTTACGGCGTTCTTCCGGGAAAAAGTTGATAATCCGGTCCAGCGTCTGGTTGGCGTTATTGGCATGTAAAGTGCCCAAACATAAATGCCCGGTTTCGGCAAAGGCAATTGCGTGTTCCATGGTTTCGGTGTCGCGGATCTCGCCAATTAAAATTACATCCGGTGCCTGACGTAAGGTATTTTTCAGCGCATTGTGCCAGGAATGGCTGTCGACCCCGACTTCGCGATGGGTAATCATCGACTTTTTATGCTTGTGCACATATTCCACCGGGTCTTCCACGGTAATAATATGCCCGGCTGAATTTTCATTACGATGATCAATCATCGCCGCCAAAGAGGTCGATTTACCTGAACCGGTTCCCCCCACCACCAGCACCAGACCACGCTTTTCCATAATAATATGCTTCAGTGATTCCGGCAGTTTCAGCTGACTAAAGTTTGGAATTTCCGCGCTAATGGTTCGAATTACCATCCCGACATGCAGCTGCTGTTGAAACACATTGACCCGAAAACGCGATACCTCCGGCACACTAATGGCAAAGTTGCATTCCAGATCAGTTTCAAACTCGCTACGCTGTTTTTCATTCATGAGGCTGTAGGCAAACAGCTTGGTTTTTTCTGCAGTCAACGCCTGTTGTCCCAGCGCTTTCATCATGCCCTGATGTTTAATGCTCGGTGGAAAATCCGCGGTAATAAATAAATCTGATCCCCCAAACTCAACCACTTTGCTGAGCATATGAAACATAAACTTACGCGCATCTTCGAGTAATTCTGCACTGTACATCATCAATTATTCACTATCTGTTCTGTCATCATTTTTGGCCCCAACGCGCCGGTATTCAACCGATTGGCAGCGCTGAGCATGTTGTCGATATTGCATCAATCATCCTGATTTCACAATCAATAAAAATTTCAACTTATTCAAAAAATTCAAGATAATCTGCCAATTTCATCAAACTTTTCTATTTTAATTTTAAGGTGCTGATAAAAAATAAGCCCCTGAGGTTCAGGGGCTATTCATTCAATACAATTGCAGTTTAAGCACTACGTTTTAACGGTCGTAAGACCAGTTCTTGTGCGACCTGAAACAATAACTGTTCAGTCTTGTTCCAGCCTAAACAGCCATCGGTCACGGACTGGCCATAGGTCATCTGATCCGAGATTTTCTGTTGTCCATCGACCAGATGACTTTCCAGCATGACACCGCGAACCTGAGTCTGTGCACGCTCTGCCACAATGGTTTTTAACACCTCTGGTTGTAATAACGGATTTTTACTGCTGTTGCCATGACTGCAATCAATCACCAGCGCTGGCATCTCGCCTTTGACTTTGGCTTTGATTTTTTCAATTTCAGCCAGCTGGTAGTTCGGGCCAATATTGGCGCCACGTAAAATCAGATGTGCTTTCGGGTTGCCCTGTGATTCTAAAATACACGGTAAACCTTGCTGGCTCATGCCTAAGAACTGATGCGGATGTGAAGCCGATTGAATTGCGTCTAAAGCAATTTGTACCGAACCATCGGTACCATTTTTGAAGCCAATGCTGTACGGCATGTGGCTAGAAATTTCACGGTGAATCTGAGATTCACTGGTACGCGCGCCAATCGCACCCCAGGCCAGTAAATCGTCAAAGTAGGCCGTTGCCATCGGGCTTAGAATTTCCGAGGCAATAGGCAGCCCCATTTCAATAATTTGCAAGTACAGTTCACGTGACGTTTCCAGTCCCAATTGCATATTGGATGAACCGTTTAATTCTGGATCGTATAAGAAGCCTTTCCAGCCAACCGTGGTGCGCGGTTTTTCAATATAGGCACGCATTACCAGGAAAATCTGGTCTGCCACCTGGCTTTGCAGTTGTTGTAATTTTTGTGCGTATTCCAGTGCTGCCGCAGGATCATGGATGGAGCATGGGCCGGTAATCACCAGCAAACGTGAATCGGTACCGTTAAGAATATTCTGAATGGTTTGACGCTGCTCGGCAATTTGCTGTACCAACGCGCCAGAAAGCGGCAATTGCGCCTTGAGCTGATAAGGTAAGCTTAAAATTGTTTCTTTGGCTGAAGATTGTTGTAATGCAGTATTTAAAGCGTTCATTGATTCTTCCTTTGGACTGTGGTTTGACAGTCCGAACTTTTATTTGAGCGATATGGGTCTAATACAGGTCAGGTTGGTCATAGCTTGACTAAAGTAAAACCAATAAAAGTTGCTAAAGTATGAATAGTTAAATGTACGCATGAGAATCTCCAAAAGATTGATTAAATTCAAGATATAAAAAAACCTGATCAGGGTTGCCGATCAGGTATCAACTGGTGGGCAACCTTATTTTGCCCGAACGCGTTCAGGCAATTATCTAAACTGCCAGAAGTAATAGTATGCGTTTGAGATTACAGGTTGCTTTAACATCTTTATTTCTTCAAAAAAGTATGTGTCTGAAAAATAAAATACGCGCTATTTCCAGCTTTGACAATAGTTTTCTGGATGTTTTTTAGCATTCTTCCGGATTTCCTTTCACATTTAGCAAAACACAGCTTTCCTCCAATTGATCTCCTATCTTCCGGGTTAAATCACGTCGAAAGACTCAAATTACTTTTGGATAAAAAATTATCCGCATTAAAATTACCTTCTATTGGATATTTACAGTCAAAACACCACCATTAAAAACCTTTTAAAATCATTAACTAATTCATTAAAAATCATAGCCCACCCACCATTTCTTACAAAAAGTTACAATTATATTTCTTCCTATTCACCAATAAAACATAAAACAATATTTTATAAATATCATTACTTTAATTTATCATTAAGCCTGATTTGATTTGTAAATTACGAAATACGTAATCATATTACGTATTGAACAAAGATTAACTCTTGCTAAGATATTTTCATCTGGAACTCCCTGATTTCAGGAAATTCCTGCAAAAACAACAAGTGAAGCAATTGGATTGCTCACCATACATGAGGATGGAACATGCACAACTTAGCTAACCCTTTAGAGCTATGCGGATTTGAATTTATTGAGTTTGTCTCGGAAAATGGCGCTCTGGATTCAGTTTTTCAAACGCTCGGTTTTACCCAAGTGGCTAAGCACAAATCCAAAAATGTCTACTTATGGCGTCAGGGCGACATCAATATCATTCTGAACTATCAGCCAGAATCCTATGCATCGTATTTCTTTAATGAACATGGTCCATCGGCCTGTGCCATGGGCTTTAAGACCAAAAATGCAACCCGTGCCTATCAGAAAGCGCTCGAACTCGGTGCCGAACCAATCAAAAACGTGATTGGTCCTATGGAACTGAATATTCCGGCGATTAAAGGCATTGGTGGCTCACCGATCTTTCTGGTCGACTGCGATATCTATCAGCAGGATTTCGAGTTCTTTGAAGGCGTTGATCCGCGCCCGGTGGGTACCGGTTTAAAAGAAATTGACCATTTAACCCATAATGTCTACAAAGGCCGGATGCAGTACTGGGCCAATTTCTATGAAAAAATCTTTAATTTTCAGGAAATCCGCTACTTTGATATTAAAGGTGAATACACCGGCCTGACCTCAAAAGCGCTGACTGCACCAGATGGCAAAATCCGTATTCCACTGAATGAAGACTCGGACAAAGGTAACGGACAAATTGCCGAGTTCCTGTCGGAATTTAACGGCGAAGGCATTCAGCATATTGCCTTCTCAACCGATGACCTGCTAGCGACCTGGGACAAGCTCAAGGCCTTAGGCGCCAAGTTTATGACTCCACCGCCGGCAACCTATTATGAAATGCTGGCAGAACGTTTACCGGAACATGGCGAACCGACTGCAGAGCTGCAACAGCGTGGCATTTTGCTGGATGGCAATACCAAAGATGGTGAAAAACGCCTGCTGCTACAGATTTTCTCGGAAAATATGATTGGCCCGGTGTTCTTCGAATTTATTCAACGTAAAGCAGATGATGGCTTTGGCGAAGGAAACTTCAAAGCCCTGTTCGAATCGATTGAGCGTGACCAGATTAAACGTGGCGTGCTTGACGTCTCTGCCTGATTTTCAGGTGTTCTAAATCCCGACAACGCCGCTCTTGCACATGCGATTTGGCATGTGTCAGGGGCGACGCATGTTTAAATTTCAGCAATCACATCACCTGCGCCAAAACAATAACAACACAGTGATGTCGATTTTACATGGATGATAAAAGATGCAACAACATGATGGCAAACTACATAAGGGTTTGAGCAACCGGCATATTCAGCTCATTGCCCTCGGTGGCTCAATTGGCACCGGATTATTCCTCGGCATCTCCCAGACCATTAAACTGGCTGGCCCGTCGGTCATTCTGGGTTATGCCATTGCCGGCCTGATTGCATTTTTAATGATGCGTCAACTGGGTGAAATGATTGTCGAAGAACCGGTCAGCGGTTCTTTTAGTCATTTTGCCTATAAATACTGGGGCAAGTTTGCCGGCTTTATGTCGGGCTGGAATTACTGGGTACTTAATGTGCTGGTGTGTATGGCCGAACTGAGTGCCATTGGCCTGTATATCCATTACTGGTGGCCGGAGATTCCGACCTGGGTCTCAGCACTGGGCTTCTTTATTTTTATTAATGTGATTAACCTGCTGCATGTCAAACTGTTTGGCGAAATGGAATTCTGGCTGGCGATTATTAAAGTGCTGGCGATTGTGGCCATGATTGCGTTTGGTAGCTATCTGCTGGCGTCCGGTAACGGCGGTCCGCAGGCGCATTTAAGCAATTTATGGGAACTTGGCGGCTTTTTCCCCAATGGTGTGATGGGCCTGGTGATGGCAATGGCCATGATCATGTTTGCCTTTGGCGGTATTGAGCTGGTCGGTATTGCCGCAGCAGAAACTGACAACCCGAAAAAGACCTTACCGAAAGCGGTCAATCAGATCGTATACCGGGTTTTATTATTCTACATTTTAACCCTGCTGATTATTCTGGCCTTATATCCATGGAACCAGATGGCACAAGGCGGCAGCCCGTTTGTGATGATGTTTGATTCTTTAGGCAGTCAAGGCGTTGCTACCGTGCTGAATTTCGTGATCTTGACTGCGGCGGTGTCGGTCTATAACAGCACCAACTACTGTACCAGCCGTATGCTTTTAGGCCTGGCGGAACAAGGCAATGCGCCGAAGTTTTTAAGCAAAATCAATTCACGCGGCATTCCTGTGAATGCGGTGATGGTTTCGGCCTTTTTCACCCTGCTCTGTGTGCTGCTGAATTACCTGTTCCCCGAAACAGCATTCAGCCTGTTGATGATGCTGGTGGTGGCAGCCATTGTGATTAACTGGGTGGTGATTTCCTATACCCATCTGAAATTTAAACGTCAGATGCTGGCGCAGCAACAGCAAACCCTGTTCCCAAGTATTGCCTATCCGTTTACCAATTACCTGTGTATTGCCTTTATGCTCGGTATCTTGGTGATTATGAGCCAGACCCCATCGATGCGTATTGCAGTCGGTCTGCTGCCGGTATGGATTGGCCTGTTATCACTGGCCTATTACCTTAAACAGAAAAAACTGGCGCGCGATCCTGCGCTCATCAAAGCCAAAAGCTATTAATTCAGGAAGATTGTATGTTTCAACATGTCGATACCTATGCCGGCGATCCGATTCTGTCCCTGATGGAAGAATTCCAGCATGATCCGCGTCCGCATAAAGTTAATCTCAGTATCGGGCTGTATTATAACGAGGCCCAGCAGGTTCCGCAGTTGCGTGCCATCCAGCAGGCTTATCAGGACCTAAATGCCGAGCAGCAGAAGGTCAAACTGTACCTGCCAATGCAAGGTATGCCGGCTTATAACAGCGCCGTCCAAGCACTAATTTTTGGCGAAGATAGTCCGGCCTGTCAGGCCGGCCGTGTAGTGACCTTACAAACGCTGGGCGGTTCGGGCGCACTAAAAGTGGCGGCAGATTTCTTAAAACGCTATTTCCCGGCCTCTGAATTATGGGTCAGCCGCCCGACCTGGGATAACCATATTGCGATTTTCCAGGGCGCCGGCATTCGCTGTCATGAATATCCGTATTTTGATCCGCATAACGGTCAGGTGGACTTTGCTGCCATGCTGGATTGCCTGCAACAACTGCCGGCACAAAGTATTGTTCTGCTACATCCCTGCTGTCATAACCCGACCGGTGCCGACTTGTTGCCAGCGCAGTGGGATCAGCTGATTGAGCTACTGGCGCAGAAGCAGCTGATTCCGCTCTTGGATATGGCCTATCAGGGCTTCGCCGAAGATTTTCACGCAGATGCTTATGCCATCCGGGCGATGGACAGGGCCGGCCTGAATTTTCTGGTCAGCCATTCATTTTCCAAAATTTTCTCTTTATATGGCGAACGGGTTGGCAGCTTAAGTGCGGTCTGTGATGATGCCACCACCGCCCAAAGCGTGTTAGGCCAGCTGAAAGCCACTGTACGCCGGATTTATTCCAGCCCGCCGACTACCGGCGCGATGCTGATTCAGCATGTGTTACACACGCCGACGCTGTACCAAAGCTGGCAGGACGAACTGACCGAAATGCGTGAGCGCATTCAACAGATGCGTGAGCGTTTAAAACAGCAGCTCGAACTTGCCTTACCGGGGCAATCTTTTGACTATCTGACCCGGCAGCGCGGCATGTTCAGCTATACTGGCTTGAGTGCAGCCCAAGTCGATCAGCTCAAGCAGGAGTTTGGTATTTATCTGGTGCGTAGTGGCCGGATGTGTGTGGCAGGACTAAACCAGAACAATGTCGATGCAGTGGCACATGCCATGGCACAGGTATTACAGCATAGTGATACTGCTCTCACTGCTTAAACCTCTGTTCCCTCGCAAATAAAAACGGGCCATGTGCCACTGCTGTCCCATAGTTTGCTTTAAATAAAAAAACCTGAGTCCTAACAGTTAAAATATGAGTGTAAACAAACACTTTAACGACCAGGATTCAGGTTTTGTCACATCAGAATACCGTATTTCATGAGCTAATTAAACCTGTTGTGCGACAGGATTTTGAACAACTTGCTAAAGTACACCATGTTGGACAGAAATTTAGAGCGGCTTCCCGGTGGGATCAGTTTATTGCCATATTGATGTCTCAATTCTCTTGTAGGCAAAGTCTGAGAGATATTCAATCCAATTTGGAGTGCCAACAGGAAAAGCTGAGTCATCTCGGAGCAAAGTCTATTCCCCGAAGCACGCTGGCACGAATCAATGAGCAGCAGCCTGCTGCCTTGTATCAACAGCTATTTTACAAGTTGCTTAAATACTATGAACACTCAAAAGTAGCTCATAAATTTCGCTTTAAGAATCCCTTGTATTCCTTGGATGCCAGTCATATTGACCTGTCGCTTTCCTTATGTGAATGGGCCAAAGTTCACGACTCAAAAGCCAGCATGAAACTCAGCATAGGATTGAATCACAGCAATGATATTCCTGAGTTTGTTGCAGTTGAAAATGGCAAAGAAAATGACATGGTACAAGGCCGCAAATTCCAGTTTCCTGCTGGCAGCATTGTAGTTTTTGATAAAGGCT